>CAIMFA010000806.1 GCA_903840185.1 uncultured Lentisphaeria bacterium
GGCTGCCGATACCGGGGTATCGAAGGCCCCGAAGAGTGCGAATCCAAAATCAAAAGATCGCAACCGCTTTGCGGTGAATGTCTTGCGGCCGTCTTTTTCCGATCCTCCTTCCGCCGATATTTATATCGCCTGTCAGTCGGATCGAAAAAATCCAATCCACAATCCTATTCATCTATAGTTGAATTTTCAACCGCGCAGAGTATAAAGGCAATACCCATGTGCACAGTACTGCCTCTGACGGGGGAAAGAATTTTAAAGAACTGGCGGAATTATACAGTTCCGCCGGGTACGACTTTCTGTTCCGCACCGATCACTGGGTAGTATCGGATGTTGAAAAAGAGACAGCGCATTATCCGCTGCTATGGCTTGACGGAGTCGAACTCGACGGGAATGACCATACCGGCGCGTATTTTCATGTGGTCTGTCTCGGCCGCGTCAAGGATATAAGCCGCGATAACGGATTTAAAGCGGGTTTGCTTTCCGCTCAGCAGCAGGGCGCGATTACTATCATTGCCCACCCGCACTGGTGTGACAACTCCATGGATGACTGTGTCCGCTATCCATTTTCCGGGGTGGAAGTGTACAACCATGTCTGCCGCTGGCTGAACGGCAAAAGTGACGGACTGGTCCACTGGACAGCGGCATTAAATCACAATCCGGACGTGCTCGCGTTTGCGGTTGATGATGCCCATCTTCGTCCGGAACATCCGGGGTGGAATGGCGGCTGGATCATGATCAATGCCGGGGAATGCACCAGACCGGCAGTCATCAATGCAATCCGCCGCGGCAATTTTTATTCAAGCTGCGGTCCGGAGATACGATCCATCAGCCTGGATAGCGACGAGCTGCATATTACGATGTCTCCGGTAAAGTTCGCAAGAATTGCCGGAGAAGGTTCCAATGGCAGCAGAACAGGTTCCTTTGACGGGGAACTCATCACCAGCGCCAGCTTCTCCATTCCTGCCGGCTGGCGATACGCTTATCTGGAAGTGGAAGACCGGGACGGGCGCCGGGCATGGACTAATAATCTGTTCGTCAGCAACATTTAAATTTGCAGATTTAAGTCAGCGGCGCCTGCCGCCGCCGTGTCCGCCGTAATGTCCGCCTGAACGGTAGTGTTCGAAACTGTGATGATCCTCATGACCTTCCTGTCTTGCTCCTTCCGGACCGCCTTCAAGCAGATTATGCCGGTAGGGATAGTATTGCCCGTTGTGCCATACCGCGCTCTTATATAAATAATGAGATGGATAAAAGTGTCCGTTCCAGAACGTCCAGTGATTCTGCCAGTACCATTGGTGCCACCAGTAATAAGGATATAGTTTGCCGTTCCAGTAAACCCAGGTGGTAACCGGCAGCGCGACCAGACCGGCGACATACGGGACAGTGTCGCCGGGATTGATATAAATAGTATTGGATGACGACGGCGGATCATTGTCCGGATTCTGATAGACCGACGGCGGAATCGAATCAGGAACGGCGTCTTTTGGTAAAACGCTGCCCTGATTGTCTTTCAACTGCTGTTCAAATGCCGCGGCTTTATCCGGATCATAGCCTAACGCCAACGCGGAATCCGGCTGCATGTCGGTAAAATTCGCCCAGCCGGCGGCGTCATCCTTGACGAAGCTTACTCCGAGCGGGGTGTTCTGAATGATTTCCGCATCTTTATACACATCGCCGTCATTCAAGGCAATATCCAGTCCGGATACGGTCAGCACCGATAATATTCCGCATATAAACAGGCATAATAACTTTTTCATTTTTAACCTCGCTTATAGGGTATATATTCCCAATATATGCCGGACAGCCGCAAAAACAAGATCAGGAACCTGAAGCGTTTTTGTCTTTGCCGTAGATTCTCCTGATATCCGGAAGTTCTGTTGAATAATAGTGCACCCATATATAAATATGATTGAACAACGCGACGGCGAGTGCGGCGGTTGAAGCATACCATAATCCCGGAACCCACAGCAGAAAAAATCCGAAGGTGTACATGCCGTTGCCGGTAAACCGGAAAATGCCTTCTTTAACGAACGGCATGGAACGGTAAGCCGCATCGAAATGATCTATGCCCATGGCGCGCTTGAAACTGAAATAGCGCCTGACCGAATAAAACAGATAAACCGCGGGAATCAGCATGAGCACCGCGCCAGTCCGCAAAACAATTTCATTCAGAAGAAGCGTGTCCCGGTTCGAGAATGCAAGCATGAAGACAAAAATCACCCGCAGAATACCCAGCGCGGCAAATATTACAGCATATAAAGCAAATCCGCGCGCACCGAATATTTTTGTCAGCAAGCCCAGATGAAGCTGAACCCGCCAGCAGAACCAGACAAATATCTGATGGGCGGCCGCCGCCGCCACCGCCAGCCAGAGCCAGACCGTGCTGGACAATCCCCACAGGCTGCCGGCACACATACTGCCGTTACCGCTGATTAGCAGCAGCACCGCAATAAGAGATGCCAGAGACAAAACATGCATCCACTGTTTCTCGAAAATTAATCCGGCCATTCATATACTCCTGAAAATTGATAGACTGCGGCCATGATTCCATAATATATTCTGCATGAAGTTGATTTACCACCATTATCCGGGTCTGTCAACCGGCGACGGGCGGAACGGAATATATGCAAGTTTATTACAGTTGGAGTAAATTAGTATTGTTATTTTTTACATTTTTTTCAAACTATCCTTTGAAAATTCATTTCCAACAATTAAATTAAACGCGTTTATTTTTATGAAAACGTAAGATGATAAGTTTTTAGTTCATTATAAACAACCTTAATAACGACAGGAGTCAAAGGTAAAAAGATGAGTATCAGTAAATCGATTCTAAAGGGGGCAGCGTTTATGACGATTGCCTTGGGGGCAACGTCAACGTTCGCCAGTGAAGCGGACATCAAGATCCCGGACTTGAGCAAGATTTCGTTTAACGTCCTCGGTCACAGCGTAGCAGGTCTTCACCTGATGTATGCCGGACTGGTGGTGTGCGCGATCGGGCTGATATTCGGCTGGGTCCAGTACAAACAGACCGATGCGATGCCTGTTCACAAGTCAATGGCCAATGTCTCCCAGGTTATCTGGGAAACCTGTAAGACTTATCTCTGGCAGCAGGGTAAATTCCTGGCCATCCTCTGGGCTCTGATCGGCCTTTGCATGGTTTACTATTTCGGTTACCTGAATCATGGTTCAGCAGGCAACGTCTGCATGATTCTCCTGGCTTCAGTGCTCGGGATTCTCGGTTCATACGGCGTGGCCTGGTTCGGTATCCGGATCAACACCAAAGCCAATTCCCGTTCAGCCTTTGCAGCTCTGCGCGGAACTCCGTGGCAGGCGCTCGCGATTCCCCTGAAATCCGGGATGAGCGTCGGTCTGCTGCTAGTCAGTGTTGAACTCTTCTTCATGATCTGTATTCTTACATTCCTGCCGACTGACCTGGTCGGTCCCTGTTTCATCGGTTTCGCCATCGGCGAATCTCTTGGCGCCAGCGTACTCAGAATTTGCGGCGGTATCTTCACTAAGATCGCGGACATCGGTTCCGACCTGATGAAGATTGTTTTCCAGCTGCCCGAAGACGATCCCAAGAACCCCGGCGTCATCGCCGACTGTACCGGTGACAACGCCGGCGACAGCGTCGGACCGACCGCTGACGGTTTTGAAACCTACGGTGTAACCGGTGTTGCGCTGGTCGCGTTCCTGGCTCTGGCTCTGCTTGGCAAGGACGAAATCTGCGGACAGCTCATCATCTGGATTTTCACCATGCGTATCCTGATGATCCTGACCTCGCTGTTCTCATACACTCTCAACGACAAACTTTGCGCTGCGAAATTCAAAGACGCAAAGGAATTTGATGCTGAAATGCCGATGACCCAGCTGGTATGGCTGACCTCGATCATTTCTGTCGCGGTTACTTTTGTCGCCAGCTATCTGCTGCTGCCGCCGAGCAATCCGGTATTCGGCAATCTCTGGTGGGTACTCTCCACCATTATCAGCTGCGGCACCCTGGCCGGCGCGCTGATTCCGGAATTCACCAAAGTTTTCACCAGCACCCATTCCAAGCATGTTAAAGAAGTTGTAACCTCCTCTGAACAGGGTGGCGCTTCTCTGAACATTCTTTCCGGTTTTGTTGCCGGTAACTTCTCCGCTTTCTGGGAAGGTCTGCTGATCATTGTTCTGATGTATATCAGCTACAATCTGTCTGATGATACTTTCCTGCTGGCGCTGTTCCCCGAAACCATGCAGTTTGCCGCGCCGATCTTCGCGTTCGGCCTGGTTGCCTTCGGTTTCCTCGGCATGGGTCCTGTCACCATCGCGGTTGACAGTTTCGGCCCGGTTTCCGACAATGCCCAGTCCGTTTACGAACTGAGCCAGATCGAATCCATTCCGAACGTTAAAGCTGAAATCAAGAAAGATTTCGGATTCGAACCTGATTTTGAATGCGCCAAGCACAATCTGGAAAAGAATGACGGTGCCGGCAATACCTTCAAAGCTACTGCTAAACCGGTGCTGATCGGTACCGCCGTAGTCGGCGCGCTGACCATGATCTTCGGTATCATCCTGCTGCTCGACAGAACCATTGCCCAGGGCAAAGTTATTGAAAAATTGAGCGTAGTTCAGCCGGAAATCATCCTCGGCTTCCTGATGGGCGGCGCGGTAATTTACTGGTTCACCGGCGCGTCAACCCAGGCGGTTGTCACCGGTTCCTACAGAGCGGTTGTATATATCAAGGAAAACATCAAACTTGATGCCGCCACCGCCTCGATCAAAGACAGCAAAGAAGTTGTCAAGATCTGTACCCAGTATGCCCAGAAGGGTATGTGGAATATCTTCATCGCGATCTTCTGCTTCGCGCTGGCTCTGCCGTTCTTCAACCCCTACCTGTTCATCGGCTACCTGATCGGTATCGCCTTCTTCGGTCTCTATCAGGCGATCTTCATGGCTAACGCCGGCGGCGCCTGGGACAATGCCAAGAAAGTCGTTGAAGTGGACATGAAGATGAAGAACACTCCGCTGCATGAAGCCAGCGTTGTCGGCGACACTGTCGGCGACCCGTTCAAAGATACTTCTTCTGTAGCGATGAACCCGGTTATCAAGTTCACCACTCTCTTCGGCCTGCTGGCTGTTGAAATATCGGTGACAATGACCGAAGTGACCACCAAATGGATAATCTCCGGGGTCTTCTTTGCGATCGCCCTGTTCTTTGTCTACCGCTCGTTCTACGGAATGAGAATTCCGACAGATAAGAAATAATTATCTGTTTCGTCGAAATATCGAGGCTTAAGCGTCTACCGGCGCTTAAGCCTTTTTGATTTTTATCTGAAAACGATTATTTCTTTCGCTGGAAATTGTTGCAAGTTCGCGATTTTATGTTAAATTATATCTCCTTTGTATCTTTAATTTACTTGTTTATACCTATAGAATTACGATTTAATTGAAAACGGAGACCCAAATGAATGAGATTCATGAAAATGCCGCGGCTAACGCTAATGAAAGTATAAGTCATGATGATGTTTTCAGCCAGCGGATCAATAAAGTTGAAGAATTGAAAGTTGCCGGTATCGCGCCTTTCGGCGAACGTTTTGACGGCAGTAAACTAATCAATACTGTGCGCGAAGGGTTCAAACTTGAACTGGCGGAAACCGCAGACCAGCCCGCCGTTGTCGCCGGCCGTTTGATGGGTATGCGCGTAATGGGCGGTTCAATTTTTGCCGACATCAAGGACAGTTCCGCGAAAATTCAGTTGTTCGTCAATAAAAAAGAACTTGGCGAAGAGGAATTCAAACTGTTCAAGAAGCTGGACATCGGCGATTTGATCGGTATCCGCGGCCTGCTGTTTGTAACTAAGATGGGCGAATTGACCATCAAGGTCAGGTCCTGCGCCCTGCTCTGCAAATCACTGCGCCCCCTGCCCGAGAAATTTCACGGACTGACCAATATTGAGCAGCGTTACCGTCAGCGCTATCTTGACCTGATTATGAATGAAGAAAGCCGGGAGCTGTTCAAAAAACGCTTCGTTATTATTCGCGAAATCCGCAAATATCTTGAGGATCAGGGTTTCATTGAAGTTGAGACTCCGATGCTGCAGCCGCTCGCAGGGGGCGCTATCGCCAACCCGTTCAAAACTTATTATGAAGCCTTGAGCAGCGAAATGTTCATGCGTATCGCGCCGGAACTTTATTTGAAACGGCTGCTGGTCGGCGGTTTTGAGAAAGTATTCGAACTGAACCGCAATTTCCGTAATGAAGGCATGGACCGCCGCCACAATCCGGAATTCACCATGATTGAGATCTATCAGGCCTACGGCGACTGCCGCACCATGATGGATCTGATCGAGGAAATGGTCACCCTGATAGCGCAGAAAGTTTTCGGTAAAATGGCAATTGACCACGGCAACGGCAAGATCATCAGCCTTGAACGCCCCTGGAAAAGAATCTCTTATACTGATCTGATCAAGGAGCGCATCGGCGCCGACTGGTTCGATATCACTCCGGAGGAAAGAGTAACCCGCGCCAAAGCAATGGGCGTGGAGCTGGAACCCGGCCTGCCGGATTTCAAAGTAACCAATGAAGTCTACGAGAAAAAGATCGAGCATACCTTGATTCAGCCGACGTTCGTCACCCGCCTGCCCGCACAACTGGTCCCGCTGGCCAAGGCATGCGGCGACAATCCCGAATTCGTGGATGTTTTCGAACTTGAAATCAACGGGCAGGAAGTGGCGCCCGGATATTCCGAACTCAATGACCCCATCGAACAGCGCAAGCGGTTCATGGATCAGTTCGAACGCGAACGCAAACCTGGCGATGCAGTTTCCGACAAAGTTGACGAGGATTTCCTGGTTGCGCTGGAACACGGCATGCCTCCGGCTGGCGGCATGGGTATCGGCATTGACCGTCTGGTCATGATGCTTACCGGAGCGGAATCGATTCGCGACGTCGTACTTTTCCCGCAAATGCGCAAAAAATAATTGTTTATATTAGAATCTATCAAAACCGCAGGCGGAGCTTTTTCCGCCTGCGGTTTTTTTTGCTCCGGCTCTTGACTTCATGACTGCATCCGGCTATTTTTTATTGAGAAATTATAGTAACCATTTTTCCGGGAATTAAAATGCACTGTCTTAAACACATTTGCTGTTCGATTGCGGCGCTCGCCGTTTTGTCCGGCATAACCGGTTGCTCTCCCGCCAATCCGACCCTGGGTTATATCGGGGCGGTCGAACAGAACAAGCACCTTGACCCGGCGTCCTTATACAAAGAAAACCTTGAAAATAAAGGGCGTGATCTGGAGCTGTGCCTGATGGAGAAAGGGCGCATCACCCAGATTCAAGGTGATTTCAAAGCCAGCCGCGCGAGTTTTGACGCGCAGGTTGAAATACTCAAACAGCGGGAACTGGACGACAATACCCTGCCGGGCGCGGAAATCAACACCGGTTCCGTTCTGGTCAATGACAATATGCTCCCTTACAAAGCCCGGCTTTTTGAAGTGGAAATGATTTACCTTTCGCAGTCATTCAATTATCTGGCGCAAGGTGATATGGAAGGCGCGGTAGTCGAGATCCGCAATGCTGATTTTCTGCTGAATGAGGCGGAAAAGGCGCGCAGCAGCAAAGATTTTAAAGAGGAGGGCTTCCGCAATTCCGAGGCCGGTGTTCAAAAGAAATTATTTGAGAACCAGAAAGCCATCCAGGAAAAATCAAAAGCCGGACAGCCGGCCGCCAAAAGTACCGCAAATCCGGAAATTCCGGCTGCCGCGCCTGCAGCTTCGCCGGCACCGTCAGCTGCCGTGGCAGCGCTGCCTGTACCGGCAATCCCCGCAGCAGCAGCGCCTCCGGCAGTTCAAAATCCTCCGGCAGTTTCTCCTGAACTGGCTAAACGCAAAGAACTGTCTGAAAAATTGCTTGCTGATTTGAAGGTGGGAGACCGCGTTACCATTGCCCTGAAGAAAAGTAAAACCGTGAACAAAGACGTAAACTGGGACAATCTGAAAAGCCAGTTTGTAAATTTATACGCCGATATTTTCTCCGCGGAGGAACTCGATGCGCTCATTAAATTTTATGAATCTCCGACCGGCGGAAAGCTCATTGACAAACAGCCGGAAATTCAACAGAAAATCACGGAAATATTGCGCAATCCAAAACCTGTACTGCCGCCAAAAACCGGGGAAACTGCAATAAATACCGATGCAACGCCTCCGGCAGCTCTGAATGCTCAAGTTGTCCCTGTCGATCAGGCTAAGCGCGAAGAACTGTCCGGGAAATTAATATCCGACTTGAAGCTCGGAGACCGATATATGAAGACAAAAGGCAAAGAAATAAACTGGGATCAGCATAAGAACCAGGTGGCAAATTTATACGCCGAAACGTTCTCCGCCGAAGAACTTGATACGCTCGTCAAATTCTGCGAATCTCCTTCAGGTAAAAAATTCATTGACAAACAGCCGGAAATTCAACAGAAATCCATGGCGCTGATAAGTCCGCAGCAGACTGCTGCCGCCACCTCTGCCGTTGCCACCGCAGCAACGACCACAACCACTACTGCCGGGACAAAACCTGCCTCAAACGATACAGCGGCGATTAACGCGATGGCGCCTCCGACATTGACAATGGCGGAATCTCCAGCCCCCGTGCCTGATCCGCTGCCGCCGACGGCACCGGCAGACACTTCAACCACTAAAAAGGCACATAAGAAAGCCAAAAATAAAAATAATGAAGCGTCGGAACGGGCTGAATACGAGAATAAGAGTCAGCAGGAGTATGAAAAGAATTTCGCGGAGATGGCCGAAGTCCTTGCCAAAGCAAAAAGCTCCGTATTAAACCCGTATGTACTGTATGTAAGCGGGATTATCCATGAGATGAACGGGGAACTCGACGACGCCTACATCTCCTATAAAAAAGGTCTGGAAGTCATGCCGTCCAATCCTTATCTGCAGCGCGACGTAGTGCGGCTGGCCCGCAAATTGAATAAAACCAATGATTTCGACAAACTGAAATCAGCTTATCCGGAACTCTGGAAACAGTTTGAGTCCAATGCTTCATCCGCTAAAGACGGCCGCCTGGTCGTGTTGTATGAATACGGCTGGGCTCCGCGCAAGAAGGAAGTGTTCATCACGCTGGCGGCTGTCGCCGTGGCCTATCCGGTTTATCAGTTTAAATGGTGCGAGGCTTCGCCGATGCTGGTATCGTCCGAACTGGGCGAAATCGGCCCTACTTCGCCGTTATGCTACATGAATGCCATTGCGCTAAGAGCGCTCAAGGAGGAGGCCAAGTGGCGGATTATCAGACAGTCCGCCAGAGTAGCCGTTAAAGGCGGGGTATTCGCCGCCGGAACCACAATGGCGGTTGCCGGACAGAATGCAGGGGTGCAGGCAGCCGGAGTCGCCATCATGGCGGCATCTGCTATTTACAACAATATGAGCGAGAATGCTGATCTGCGCAGTTTTATGACCCTGCCGGAAAATGTCCAGACTCTCGCGGCATACATGCCAGAAGGCACTCACAAAATAACTTTCACTCCTCAAGGAACGCAGCTGCGCCTGGAGGAATCAGTTCCGGTCATCTCAGGGAAGACTACCATAGTACGAGTGATTCAAGTCGGTCCGCGGCTCATTTATCAGCAACTCTGGCCTGCGGCCGCACCGGCGGAAAAATCAAACTCTGATCGCGCGGCAACGCCATCAAATAAACCACAGGAGGGTAAGAAACCATGAAGTTACACTTAAACCGGTTCCGGACGACGGCGGCATTAGCAGCCGTCATGGTCACAGGCTCTGCGCTATTTGCGGCTGCACCTGAAACCGTCCCCGGCAGCAATGCCCCGGATGGAAAAAATCCGCTGAAAACTGCTATATTTGTGCGCAATTACGGCGGGAAGGAACTGCGGGACAAAATAGACACATTCAGTGACAGACTCTCCTCGCGCCTGACTGAAAAAGGCTTCGCCACTATGGACTGGAAGGACGTCATACAGAAATTCCGCGAATCCAGCGAGACCGAAGACCAAATCTTTAAAGACGTAAAAACCTTCATGGCCGTCACCACGACCACTGACACCAATCAAAGCTTGACAAAGATGGCGACCGCGGACAAAAAGCAGGACGATACTGTTTTAATGGCGCAAGGTAAAGATGGAGGCGTCGCGCAGGCGTCAGCGCTCCGGATTGCCCAGATGATCGACGCCAATTATATCGTCGTCGCCTCCATGGGACAGCTCGGACATGAAAAACGCACATTCAAAGGGGAAGGCACTATTTATCAGACCAACAATACAGCGGATATCTATACGCTTCCGCTCACGATTAAAGTGCTGGACGGAACCACCGGACAATCCATTTACGGCGATACCATGACCGCCTCATACCGCGTGGCGCAGAATGCCAGCCTGGAAATAAAGCAGGACAACATTGCGGACAACCTCATCGATATCGGCACGGCGAAACTGGCGGAAAATATCGGCGGCAAAGTTGAAAGCATACGGAACGCCGCGCTCAAAAACTCCACCACCGCAGAATTTGCCATTGAATGCAATGTAACCGGGGCGACAGTGGAACTGGACGGAGCGGCGATCGGCTCGCCGCCGGGCAGGTTCATCGTCAAGCCGGGGCTTCACCAGCTTCGCGTCTCACGTGAATATTTCCAGCCATGGGAAAGAACCGTCAATATTTTCCCGAACCAGACACTGAACGTTTCTCTGGAGCTTTCCGAGACCGGCCTGGCCAAATATAAAGATATTACCGCGTTCAAGCAGGCTCAGGAACTGGAGAAACTCACCAAGGTTGCCAAGGTTGATATCGCCAGAGAGCAGAGCAAAGCGGATGCGGACGTCAAGGAAAAAGTTTCATCCGGCCGCGAAGTATTCCTGAAAAACAGCTATATCCGCTCTGACGGTTTCGCCCAGCAGCTTACACGGGTCATTCACGGCTATTAATCATTAATTAACCAATCCAGGAGAATTTTACTATGAAAAAACGTATTATGAACACCGGCTGCGCCGCACTCGCGATGGCGGCGGGTCTTTTCTGCGCAGCGACGCAGGCGCAGGACCCGCTGCCCAAAGGCGAGCAGGCGGGAATATATATTGGCGAGTTGAAAGTCCAGCCGGCAGTAGTTGAATCAGCCCAGAAAAACGGCAAACTGCTGTCAATCAAGCTGGCGGCGCAATCGCTGGATACTCAATTCATCTCCGCCCTCAGCTCGGCAAGGGTGTTCCAGGTAATGGAGCGCAAACGCAAAGCGGACGTTGAGCAGGAACAGGGCTTCGCCGCGACTGCGGTTGACGTCAATGACAAAGATGCCGCCCAGGCCGGAAAAATGGCCGGAGCAAAATACGCGTTTCTCCCGCAGATCGACGGTTTTGAAGACATGATTGATACTCAGGAATACAAAGCCATCGGGCGCACTTCCATGCGCCGCCGCCTGTTTCTTTCCGCCACCGTATCCATCGTTGACACGACCACAGGACGCATGCTGCCGGGAGTAGCCAATGTGCAAATGACTCAGGAGGAGATCGTCGAGAACAGCCAGAATGGAACAGGGCTTCAGGGAAGCAATATTGCCGTAGTAGAACTGGCGAAGAAAGTCGCGAACAGTCTGTGCCAGGATGCCATAGCACTGCTCCGTCCGGCTAAAGTTCTGGCTGTCACCGGCCAGCAGGTGCTGATCAATCGCGGCACTCCCGCCGGATTCAAAGAGGGTATGCAGGTTGATTTTTTCGCGTTTGAAGAGATCAAAGACGAAGATTCCGGGGAAACTTTCCGCAATGAAGTACCCGTTGGCAAAGGCAGCGTCACCCGCGCGGATCCGAAACAGTCTTATGCTATGATTGAAGGCAATAATCTGGGTGTCGCCAAAGGTTGTATAGTCAAGCTGGTCAAGGTCAATGCCGTCAGACCGGGGATTCCGGTATCCGCACCAGGCGGTTCGTTCCCGGAAGCTCCGAGACGGGTGCCCGCTCAACCGGCCGACAGCACCCCGGGTTCATCCGACAAGCCGCTGCAGTTTGATACCGATGCCACTGTACCGGTTCCGCCTGCCGGTGCCGCAAAGAACGCCGCGCCTCCAATGCCGCCTCCAGCGCCTCAGGGTACTAAAGCCTCAAACAAATAAGGATTATATAATATGAAAAAAATTCTTCTCCCCGCGTTGTCAGCAATGTCGCTGTTGCTCGTTCAGGGATGCTGGACTTCAGTTATGGATGTGGATGGTTCGGCTGACGGCACTTCGACCGTGAACTTTAAAAACAGTCCGGTGGACATTAAAGTTCTTGACACCAGAAGCCGCTTTATCAACGGACTGATGATGGTCAATCTGGAGCTGGAATCCGGCTACAGCAATCCTTACCGGCTTGAGTATAAATTCTCCTGGTATGACTCCGCCGGAATGGAAATCGACCCCGCCCGTTCCGCCTGGGTCCCGTTCTACCTGAACGGACGTGAAACGAAAACAATCCAGGGAGTGGCGCCGAATCCGTCAGCTAAAGCATTTAAAATCAAATTCCGTGAAGCGAACCGGCATTAGTGGTTTTAGCTGAATTTGTTGAAATCAGGAAAGACAAGGCTTGAAAACTGGTTTCAAAACGCAAGATTAAACTTTAAACTAATACGAGAAGTCAGAATTCAGGAGACAGTAGTCAGAATAAGACAGAAGACAGTTTAAAGAATTAAGACAAAAGATAGTATAAAAACCTTTTAAAATGGAGATTCTAAATATGATTAACAACCGTGCTATGATTTTTGGTCTGGTGTCGTGCGGCCTGCTGGCCGTTCTTACCTCGTGTTCTTCGCCGACCGTGAAGTATGGTGACGCCACTTCCGCCAAGCCGATCTCTACGGATTTTGGTTCCAATGACCTGCAGCAGACGGTAAACACCATGGTCAATTCCATGCTGGTCTTTCCGCCCATCGTGGAGCTGACCAAAACCCGCCGGCCGATAATTGAAGTTGCCAAGGTCAACAATAAAACGATGCAGCATATTGACACCCAGTCTATTACTGATTCCATCCGCACCCGGCTGCTCCGTTCCGGCAAGTTCCGTTTCACCGACCGCAGCACAGACGGTCAGACAATCGAGGAAATCAAAGCCCAGCAGGAAAGCGGGCTGAACGATCAGAATTCGGCTACTCAGTTCGGACAGCAGTATTCCGCTGAATTCCTGCTGGTGTCGAATTTGTCGGAAATAAAACAGAAAAATGAAGATGTAGTGGATGTTTATTATAAGGTCACCATGAGTTTAAAAAACTTGAAGACCGGCATTCTCGAATGGAGTGATGAACAGGAAATACGCAAAGTTCTAGAACGCTAAACCGCGCAGGAGGAGTTTATGTTAAGAGTAATCAGTCTTTTCGCTGTCGTATTGATGGTTGTTTTGCAGGGATGCACTATCGCCAACCCGTCTCTGACCTATGATTTCATGCCGGCCGGAAAACTCGCGGGCAATAATCCTCCCGTGCGCAAAATTGTCATCATGAAACCGCTGGATATTCGCGGCCACGCTGGAACTACCCCGGGCATCATGGCTTATGTCCCGCTTTATCCGTATGTACGGGAAATTCGCGAACCTGAAGCGTTTACCTATGACTGGAACGGTTATCGCTTTGACTATGAAATGGATTTTACCGAACTGGTTGCCATGGATCTGCGCGCCTCCGGGATAGCGGTTGATGTCGTGGCGTCACCGGAAACCACACAAATTCCGACTCTGATCACCGGCAAAAATCCGCCGGACTATATCATCAAGCTGAAATTAAACCGCCTGGACTGGCAGAAGAAATTCACCATGTACGGGGTCAGCGTCGTCGGCTTTGTGCCTCAGGCGCTCGGAGCGCCGGATGAATATGGTTTTGCTTATCTAAAATACACCGCTGAAGTATTTGACGCCCAGGGCAGGCCGGTTGCCACCAGAACTTTCTCCGCCACCGAAAGCCAGAACAGCTGGCTCTATTACTTCACCGGTTATCTGAGGGCGCTGACCAGAGCTTATGCTCAGACTTCGCCTGATCTCCGCCGGTTCGTAGCCGATTCAGTCGCCGGCGGCGCTCAATAAAAATTAAAGTTTCCCAGATTGAATCACGAAGCCCGGCCATTGCCGGGCTTTTGTTTTGCTTTGCACACTTTCCGTCCCTTATGTTAGAATTTGGTTAGATTTTTTCAAATCGTATTAAGATTGTTTGCTTTGTATGTGCTGCAAACTTAATATCTATATCAGATAGCACAAATGCGAATACAGGTGGTTGTCATGATTAAGAAAAAAATGCTGACCAGAAGCCGTGCCGGAATATTTTTATTACTGCTGTTTGCATCCGCCGTATACTTTCAACCATACCGCTTCGGGATAGTGACCGGAGAATCAATGACTCCATCGCTGCATAGCGGACAGCTGCTGCTGATCGACCGTGATTACTACAAAAACCATCCGGTACAGCACGGAGACGTAGTTTCCTGCAGAGTCAATGGCAAAACTCTCGTTAAAAGGGTCTACGCGCTCCCCGGCGAACAGGTGATCCAGCTGCACTGTGATACTGACAGAGCCGGAGATATGATTATCAGGCCGCACATGATTGAAAAGGCGATCCGGTCATTTATCGAAAAACCCTCCGCCCTGCGGATTATCAGAATTGAGGTCGAGCCTGGTTTTGTCTATCTGCTCGGCGACGGCGGACTGGTTTCAATTGACAGCCGGGAGTTCGGCCCGGTCCCGCAGACTGAGATAATCGGCAAAGTCATTAACGGCAGAATCGACACAGACACCAGCATTTCCGCCGCCGTAATGCTCTAGCTGTACAAAAATAACCTTTACATCTTCGCACTTCTCCCGAATGCCTTTGTGTTTGCCGGTACTCAAAGTAACTCAAGCTTCCGCTTGATATAAGCAAGCAGGATGGTTGCAGTACTCTTTAGCAGCCTAAAAATCACTTCGGGATATTTCGTGAGACTTGTCAAATTTATTTCTTGACAACTCCTGAATAAAAACAAAAAACGCTCCGGAATCGAAATTCCGGAGCGTTCAATTATCTGGATGTCAGAAGAAAATTATTTCTTCTTAGCAACCTTCTTTGCAACAGCCTTGACTGCGGTAGCAGCAGCTTTCTTGGCAGCTTTCGCTTCCTTGATCGCGGCCTGTGCGGCAGCAAGTCTGGCAATCGGAACACGGTAGGTGCTGCAGGAAACATAGTTGAGTCCGGCATTGTGGCAGAATTCAACGGACTTGGCTTCGCCGCCCTGTTCGCCGCAGATACCGATCTTCAGGTTATGTCTGGTCTGACGTCCGAGACTGACAGAGCACTTGATCAGCTGGCCGACGCCATCCTGGTCAATGGTCTGGAACGGATCGCTGGACAGAATACCCTTGTCGAGGTAGTCATTCAGAAATCCGCCGATGTCATCGCGGCTGAAGCCGAATGTCATCTGGGTCAGGTCGTTGGTACCGAATGAGAAGAACTCGGCTTCTTCAGCCATCTTGTCAGCCAGCAGCGCGGCGCGCGGGATTTCGATCATGGTGCCGACCATGTATTCAAGAGTTTTCAGTTTGAATTTCTTCTTGACTTCTTCGGCAACAGTGGCGATGATCGCTTTCTGTTCCTTGAGCTCGGCGACATCACAAGTTACCGGAATCATGATTTCCGGTTTGCATTTGATGCCGTCATTGATGATTTCAGCGGCTGCTTCCAGGATTGCCCGGATCTGCATTTCGCTGACTTCGGGATAGGTGATGCCGAGGCGGACGCCGCGGTGTCCCATCATCGGGTTGGATTCATGCAGAGCTTCAGCGCGTTTCTGAACATCAGCAAGCTTAATGCCGAGCGCCAGAGCCAGATCCTTCTGTGCATCGACTTTGGTCGGCACGAATTCATGCAGCGGCGGATCGAGCAGACGGAAAGTAACCGGGAGGCCTTTCATCGCTTCGAGAGTCGCTTTGATATCTTTCTTGACGAACGGGAAAAGTTCCTTCAACGCTTTGACGCGTTCTTCGGTAGTGGTGCTCAGGATCATTTTGCGCAGGTGGAAGAGCGGCTTTTCGCTGTTCTTGCCGTAGAACATGTGTTCAGTACGGAACAGGCCGATGCCTTCAGCACCGAAGCTGCGTGCCAGAGTGGCATCTTCAGGGGTGTCGGCGTTAGCACGGACACCGAGTTTGCGGAACTTGTCGGCGATCGCCATGAATTTCTGGAAACGCGGATTTTCGCTGGAATCCATTGTGGCAACCGGGCCTTCATAGGCATAACCGCGGGTACCGTTCATGCTGATAACATCGCCTTCTTTGTAGGTCTTGCCGTCAACTTTGCAGTAACCGGCATGATCATCAATGTCGAGTGCGCCTGCACCGACGATACAGCATTTGCCCCAGCCGCGGCAGACGAGAGCTGCATGGCTGGTCATCCCGCCGCGAGCGGTCAGAATGCCTTCAGCGGCGCGCATGCCTTCGACGTCTTCGGGATTGGTTTCTTCACGGACCAGGATGGTCTTAATGTGTTTCTTCGCAAAAGCAACTGCTTTTTCGGAGGAGAAAACGATCTTGCCGACCGCGCCGCCGGGTCCGGCAGGCAGTCCCTTGGCAATCAGTTTGGCTTTCTTTTCCGCCGCCGGATCCAGGATCGGATGCAGCAGTTCGTCGAGCTGTGCCGGAGAGAGTCTGGTCACGGCCATTTCTTCGGTGATCATCTTTTCTTTGAGCATGTCCATCGCCATGTTCAGCGCGGCGGTGCCGGTACGTTTACCGACGCGGCACTGGAGCATGTAGAGTACGCCTTCCTGAATGGTGAACTCGATATCAAGCATATCCTTGTAGTGATTTTCAAGAGTATTGCGGATTGCCCAGAGTTCTTTGTAAGTTTTCGGCAGAATCGCTTCCATGGATTTCAGGTGCTTGTTCTGCTCGTTTTTGGTCGCGTCGTTCAGCGGACTCGGAGTACGGGTACCGGCAACGACGTCTTCGCCCTGAGCGTTGACCAGCCATTCGCCGTAGAACTTGTTTTCGCCGGTGGCGGGGTCGCGGGTGAACGCAACTCCGGTGGCGGAACTGTCGCCCATGTTACCGAAAACCATGCTCTGGACGTTGACGGCTGTGCCCCATTCGTCCGGAATGCCTTCGATACGGCGGTAGGAAACAGCCTTCTTGCCGTTCCAGCTTTTGAATACCGCGCTGATGCCGCCCCAGAGCTGCTTCATGGCATCATCCGGGAATTCAGTCTTCAATACTTTCTTGATAGTGACCTTGAAATCTTCGCAGAGTTTTTTCAGGTCGGCAACAGACATGTCGGTGTCAGTTTTGTAGTTTTTCTTGTGCTTCAGGACTTCCATCTGCTCGTCGAGGAGCTTGCGGATACCTTTGCCGGCGGGTTCGATACCTTCAGCCTTTTCCATCACGACGTCGGAATACATCATGATCAGGCGGCGGTAAGCATCATAAACGAAACGTTCGTTTTTAGTTTTCTTGATCAGGCCGGGGATGGTTTTGCTGGAGAGACCGACGTTAAGAACGGTTTCCATCATGCCGGGCATCGAGCTGCGGGCGCCGGAACGGCAGGAGACCAGCAGGGGTTTGGCGGGATCGCCAAACTTCAGGCCCATGGTCTTTTCGACACGTGCCAGAGCAGCCATGACTTCTTTTTCGAGAGAAGCGGGATTCTTGGAGCCGTTTTTGAAATAGTCCACGCAGCATTCAGTGGTGATGGTGAAACCAGCCGGTACCGGCAGATTAAGTTTCGCCATTTCAGCGAGGTTCGCACCTTTACCGCCGAGCAGTTCTTTCATTGATGCTGTTCCTTCGGAGTCTTTGCCGCCGAAGAAATAGACATACTTCTTGTCAATTTTAGACGCCATACCATATTCCTTTCTTTTTTTTACTTCTGGTACTGATATACCAAATTCTACAGGTTCAGCCGGACTGCGGCCTGAGGCCGCCGCTCAGCATCGCCTTTACTTAAAACTATTAAATGCTTTTACAATTTCAGTTTTCTGCGGGTGACTGTGCGCCCCGATCATCACAAACGAGCCGTTGACCAGAACCGGGTACTTCAGCCCGACAATATAAATAAATCCGTCATCCTCAATACGGGAAATTCTTTTCTTCTGCACTTCCAGTCCCGTATCGTATTTATATACGCCGAGTTCCCTGCCGCCGACAGTCATGGCCATTGCGCTGGAAGCCTTTAAAACGGCCGGCTCCACCGGTTGCACAGACTCTACTTTCAAACCGCATTTGACAAAATGATCGCTCAAATTACCCAGGGTCAGGTGATTATTATTTTTATCACAGGCGGATAAAAATAAAACTGAAAATAACAGCAGCGCCACTGTCAGCGCAACAGAACTGTATTTTCTTAATTTAGTTGTCGTAACCAATGCTGCGGACTCCTTAAAAAATCACCAAAAACCGGATTAATCTACTGTCTAAAACCTATTAATACAAATATATAAATTGATTTTTTTGCCATTAACTGCAGCTTTTTCCGGATAAATAAGTTTGAAAAAACATCGATGCCGGTCTCTAGTTATTTTTTAACATTATCACTATCACTCAGCAGGTGGAACAATTGATGAACGTAGTACTGGTCGCACCGGAAATACCGCAGAACACCGGCAATATCGGACGGCTTTGCGTTTCCACCGGCAGCAAACTGCATCTGATCAAGCCGCTCGGTTTTTCGCTTGAGGACAAGTATCTCAAGCGGGCCGGCATGGATTACTGGAGACACGTTGACTATAATTTATATGAAAACTGGGACGAATTTTTGGTGCGGAATCCCGATCCGGTGCTATATTTCTTTTCAACTAAAACTGATGCCGTATTCTGGGACTGCCCGTATCAGGCAGGCTGTTATCTGGTGTTCGGCAATGAAGGCTCAGGGCTGCCGCCGGATTTTTATACGCGCTACTGGGATAAAATGTTCACGATCCCGATGCCGGGCGAATTTTTCCGCAGCCTCAATATTGCGAATTCGGTGGGCATCGCTCTTTATGAAGGCATAAGAAGGACAAGTGGTAATTGCAAAAGTAGCCGTGGCGACAATAGCCAATAACCAACACGGAATATCCAATATCCAACATAAC
>CAIMFA010000807.1 GCA_903840185.1 uncultured Lentisphaeria bacterium
AACAATACTTGCAAATGTAGAAAAGCCTGGCGGTGCATGGGCTAATTCTGATTTTAATGCCGGAACATCCGGACTAGTTAACGGCAGGCAGGTTTTGTTTGATAGTATTAACGTTGATACCTCGGATGTATTTGTTGTTCATGGTGCGGACGGCCGGGATTATTACTACGTTGCTTTTGATATGCCGGATATTCCTGGTGAAGTGGCTGGTAATTATCCTAATCCGCCAGCCGGTCGCCCAATCGGCTATCAGATTTCCGGATTTTCAGTTGTGTACGATGGCGAATTTGAATTTGTTGAAGGCAGTTAAAACGGAAAATAACAATTTTTAGAAAGGGTTTACACATGCGAATATTTATACATCAGCATCAATGTCCGGGCGATATCGTCGCCTTAACGGCAGCGGTTCGCGATCTGAAAGCGGCTAATCCGGAGCTGCACATCAATGTCCAGACCACGCAGCAGGAACTTTGGAATAATAACCCGAACCTGAACCGGGAAGTTACTGAAGCTAATGCGGATAAGGTTGTTACTGCCGAATGTCCGCATGTGCATCAGTCGAATACCATCCGCTATCATCTTGCCGAAAGTTTCCGGCTGGATCTGGAATCCAAGCTGGGGTTAAAATCGTCTCCAGGCAAACTGTGCGCTGATATCCATCTGTCGCCTGAAGAACTGGCGGCACCGTCTCAGATCGCGGATATCACCGGGCAGGATTTGAAATACTGGATCATCGTCTCCGGAGTTAAAAGCGATATCACGGTCAAAGGCTGGGAGTTTGCGCGGTTTCAGCAGGTGGTTGACGCGCTGCAAGGACAAATTACGTTTGTCCAGGTCGGAGAAAAAGGCCACGGCCATTACGGCCTTCGGAACGTGATTGATCTGCGCGGCCGGACGTCTCCCAGGCAGTTTGTCAACCTGATGTACCACGCCTCCGGAGTGCTTTGCGGAATTACTTATCCCATGCATCTGGCCACTATGCAGGGCCGCGCCGGCCGCATTCTGAAAAACCGCCCCTGCATTGTGATTGCCGGCGGACGCGAACCGGTCAACTGGTATGCTTATGAAAATCATCATATTATCCGGCGCAACGGCTTTATGCCCTGCTGTGATCAGGGCGGCTGCTGGAAGAATCATGTTACCGCGCCGGCCGCGGGCGATGACCGCACTTGCCTGCATCCAGTTACCAGCAGCAGCGGCCAGATCATTCCGCGCTGCATGGATACCATTACCGTCGACGAAGTCATGCGCGCAATCCTATTATATATAGACGGCTATAAGCTGTTCAATCTGGATTTTGCCAATCCGGACTTCAATCTGTCCGAATGGCTGGCAGCTCATCCGGAATACAATGCCGCGCATAATGGCAGTGACGTCCCCGGCCGCCATATCGTCAAAAAACTATTTGCGGAAAATCGCAAAAATTAGAAAGGGTTTGCATATGAAAATACCGGAAGCCAGGAGTCAGGAGTCAGGAGTCAGAATAAAGTACCGCAAGCATCCTGTTTGCGGATTCAGGCTGCTGCCCCGGCTGTTAAACTTGGACATTGGACATTCCTTGTTGGATATTGGATATTCCTGCCTTTTGCCAACTTTAGCACTTCAGAACTTTAGAACTTTAGAACTGAAAGGATTACGCCCATGATTATCCTGACTGTCAATGTCAATACCAAGAAGATCGTGGACCCCGCCAATATGTATCTGCAGATGGTGCTGGGTTCAAAACCAAGCCTGGTGGCCGGGGAACCGGATATCGCTGAATATCATTTCGTAACGGATGAAAAAGGCACCCCGTTCGCATTGAATGATACTGATCTGTTCGAGCTGGGCAGTGACACCAACTTTATTCATACAGACAGCATGATGTTTTATTCGGATAGCAGCAAGTTCACGATTGTCAATGCCGCAGGCGGTATTGTCCGGGGAGAGATAAATACCAATACTGTGCAATTCCTGTTGAAAGTTACTAAAATTGATACTTCGGTCTATATGCAGCTGCGCCGCTATCTGGCCGGCAGCACTTATGGAACATCATTGCTGCTGGATCAGCTCCGGGCACAGCCGACCGTTATTAATGAGGAAGGCTCGCCGCAACCCTCAAATCCGGAATATCTGAATGAAACACAGGTTAGATCTCTGGTAGCTACCAAGCTCAATAAAGTCAGCGCTGATGACCTGGAGTTTACCGGTACCGCGGGGATTATACTGGCGGATCGTACCACCGCGCAGCGCTATCGCATCACCATGAATAACGGCGCGCTGGAATTCCAGCCGCTGGAAAATTAAATAAAGGAATAATGTCATGAAAATTAAATTCGCTACTCTGATTTGTGCTCTCGCTCTCTTGACCGTCTGCGGCATCGCCTTGCTGCCGATCATGCGCGGCCTTAACATTAACCGCGAAACCGGCGAGTGCGCCGAGATCGTGCATTTTACGCGCTTGGTGACGCTGTACGGCCAGGAAGTGGCCAATAAGGGTCATCTGTCAACACTGCAAACGCAACTGGAGAGTTATGCCGCCTCAATGGGAGGCTCCGGCTCAGGATTCAACACAAAGGGTGCTTACAGCGCCGGGACCACTTATGCCGCGCATGATGCCGTTACTTACAATGGCAGCCTGTATGTATCGCTTATTGACGCCAATACCGGCAATACTCCCAGCTCAAGCCCGTCCGCATGGGTATTGACTGTTTCCAAGGGCGATACCGGCAGCACTGGAGCGCAAGGCCCTCCCGGAGCCGATGGCGCTGCTGGCTCTCAGGGTCCGACTGGTCTCACAGGTCCAACTGGTCCGACTGGCTCCGCTGGTTCCAATGGCGTCAAGGGTGATAAAGGCGATATTTTTACAGTCTCGGCCAGCGGTTTACTCTCCGGCAAATCCGCCTATGATACCGAGGCTCAAGGCTTCAGTTACCTGGCGACCGATACCGGCAATCTGTATATCAAGAATTCCGCAACCTCCGGCGACTGGTCAGCGCCGATCGCATTCCAGGGACCGCAGGGACCCGCTGGAGCAACTGGTGCGCAGGGACCGCAAGGAACTGCCGGAACCAATGGTTCTAACGGAACAAACGGCACAAATGGTGTCAATGCCTATGTATATATTGCCTACGCTTCAGATGCGTCCGGTACCGGCTGGAGCCTGACCCCGTCGAGCAGCTTGAAATACCGCGCGGAAATTCATTCAACTACTGCTCTGACTCCGGTTAAATCTGACTTCAGTTCCGCAACCTGGGTAAAATTTATCGGTGATAATGGTGCGACTGGAGCTACCGGGGCGGTGGGTTTAACCGGAGCCAAAGGCGATACCGGTAATGTCAGCCTGGGAATCGCCGAAACCCTGAATATCAGCGCCGGGACGCGCTCTGTAACTCCCAGCGGCAATACCAGGACAATTATTATTGCTCAATCTACCGGCAGCGCCGGAAACCAGGATGAACCATTAATGTTGAACGCTGCATCCGGGCAAGCGATCATTAAAACATGGACATTGACCTCAGATTTTAATACGGGAAATTCTATAACTGTTCTGGATGATAATAATAGCGAATCTGCCACAATCTCGCAGATTGCCTCGACAGTGGACGTTATTGACCTGTATGATGACGCCGCATCCGGTCAGGCAGTGATACACCTGCTAAATACGGGACATACTATCATTCCCGGTGAAGTGCTCTCAATATGGGATAATGCGAACTCTGAAACCCGCACGGTTTCCACCGTGTCGCAGCATACTTCGCCTGATTATCAGATTGTAACATTTACGGCTAATTTGGCCCATGCTTACGCGCTCAGCCGCAATGCTTATGTCCAGAACGTATATGGATATTACACCGTAACTATGAGCGCAAATCTTACTCATAGTTATACAACAGCCGCAAACGCCAAATTGCGGAAAGTATTGACCGGAACGGTAACTTATGATACTATAGACACCATCGGGACGGATAACATTTCCAACGGCGATCTGCTAGCTGTTTATCCGGCCAGCGGCCAGACAATTAAACTAACCACTGCCGGAAATATCTCCACTGCCATTTCAGCGTTGCCGTCGACCGGCACGATCCTTCAGAGAATCGGCACAGCCTGGAAAGTAATTTCCGCAGGCGTTACTACTGGCGGCGTGACTTATACGGCAGGAACTGGAATATCTATTGCAAACGGTGTTATATCGGCAACAGGCGGTGGAGGTGGAGAAACTATCGGAACCATTGCAAGTATTACAAGCTCCGGAAACTGGACCGTTCCGGCTGGAGTTACAGTTTTAAAGGATGTTTGGATTATTGCAGGAGGGGGTTCTGGAAGTGTAGACCACGGAGCAGGAGGTGGTGCTGGCGGTGTTAAACATTTAACTAACTATGCAGTAACTCCAGCAGCAAGTATTGCGGCTGTAATAGGCGCAGGCGGTGTTTGGCCTGGAAGTGGTTTGGGAGTTAATGGCGGTAATTCCTCTTTTGACGGTAAAATTGCTATTGGCGGCGGCGGTGCAGGTGGGGGCGTTGAAAGTGCTGGAGGAAGTGGCGGTGGAGGTTCTTATCAGCGGACTTATACCGGTGGCGTAGGAGTAGGAGGTCAAGGATGGCAGGGTGGAAATTTCGGTCAACCTTATTATGCCGGTGGTGGCGGTGGCGGTTTTTCGTCTGCAGGAATGTCCAGAGGGACGTATATGCGAGCAGATGGAGGTGATGGCATAGATTTATCTGCTTATGTCGGCACTTCAATTGGAGACGGAGGTTGTTTTGCCGGTGGTGGCGGTGGCGGTGTTTATAATCCGTCAGATAATTTACAGCACGGAAGAGGTGGCAAGGGCGGCGGTGGTGATGGCGGGCACACTGCCGACACAGGAAAAGGGTACAATGGTATAGCTAATACCGGTGGTGGCGGTGGCGGTTCATCTATTCCAGGCAGCGCCAACGGCGGCGGCAACGGCGGTTCCGGCATAATTATAATCAGATATTAAGGAGTAATTATGCAAACCCTAAATAAACCAGTTTTAGTGAT
>CAIMFA010000808.1 GCA_903840185.1 uncultured Lentisphaeria bacterium
CGATGACTTATCTGGTCAGCGGCGGTAAAAAGGGCAAAGCCCCGATTGAACTGGGCTCGGTAAAAGTCATTCAGGACCCCAAAACCAGAAACGCGATTTTAGTCGCAGGGTTTAAAAATGTTGACGGCAAGCTTGTCTCTTCAGGCCGACCTTCCGGTTTTTCTCTGTCCAGCGGCGATACGCCAATCTGCGGGATTTATAAAGTGGCGTTGAAAAAGAACGAAGCCATAATTAATACTTTTATCTATGCCAGAGATTTTCCCGGATGCAAATTGTGTTACGGTTCCGGCCTGGACCCTTATTGCAATATTACGGATGAAAGCGGCAGGCCGCTGCCCGCGTTCTACACCGATGTTCGGGTGAGCACCCGTCCGGTAATGAGTTTCATCAGTGAATTTGAAGTGAGCGCGCCTGTTCACATTCAGGAAACCCGGGAGAACATGAAGTATCCGGCGAAAGGCAAAACTCCGGCTTTCCGCAAAGCCAGTTTTAATGCGTTTTATGTGTCGCATCCCGACAGGGAGATATTCGTTGACGGAAAACATAAAATATTCTATTTCAGATGCCGGGTCAAGTGCGGCGAAGCCATGGATTTGAATCTTCTGCTGGGCTATGACGGTCCTGTAAAATTATTCTGCGACGGCAAAGAGATTTATTGCGATATGAAAGGTACGAATCCGATTGTCAGGGATCACCATAAAATACCGTGTCCGCTCAGTAAAGGCGCGCATGAATTTATGATCGCTGTAGCCTCAAACCGCGGCGGAGCCTGGGGGCTTTGTTTGCGCGCGGAGCGTTCCGGCGGTAAAAATACAGATGTGCTGCCGTCCGCAGTTCCTGTATAAATAATAAGCGTCAAAAGAATTTACGGGTAAAACGAGTATCCCTTGTTGGATATTGAATGAGTTTTCAGGTTTTCATTCATGCTGTTTCATGTTGGATATTGGATATTTTCCGCCTTGCCGGATCCCGCAAGGCGGGACGGGTTATTGGATATTGAAAGTTTTAGGTTTCAGGTTTTAGGTTTCAGGTTTTAGGTTTCAGGTTTTAGGTTTCAGGTTTCAGGTTTTAATTCAGGCTTTTTCATGTTGGATATTCCGTAATAAACGCAAACTACTGAGGAGTCTAGCAAATGCCGCTCAATAAAAAACAGCTCCACCGACTGGTCAGGTTTGTCGCGCAGTTGAAAGAGAACCGCTACCCGAACTGCCATTCCTTTGCCGAGGAACTCCGCGAGGCCGACATTTCGGAGAACCGCAATCTTGCCTGCACCACCAAAACCATCCAGCGGGATATCAAAGTGCTGAAAGACGAATTTGACTGTCCGCTGATTTTTGATCAGGAGCACAACGGCTACTGCCTGAAACACCACGGCTGGGATTTTAAATGCCCGCAACTGTTCGAGGAGCATGAAATGCTGGCCGCCGTGCTCGGCGCGCGAGTTGCCGAAGACATTTTTCCGGAGCCGCTCAAAAGCAGCATCCGGCAGGCGGTTGATTTCCAGCTGGCATCCAACAATCCGGATTTCCTCGATAAAGCCATTGTTAAATCGCTCACCGTGATTCCAGGACTCCGGGCGAATATCGATCCGGATATTTTTATGACCGTATTTCATGCGTGGCAGCAGCACGAGGCGCTGGACATCATCTATGCCGATTCAAAGAATCTGGAATCCAAACGCCGGATTGAACCCCACGCGCTGGTCTATTATCAATGTTCATGGTATGTCAAAGGCTTCTGCCTGAAACGCAATGAAGTCCGCACTTTCGCGCTTCACCGGATCGTCAGCGCGAAGAACAGCGGACGGTGCTTTGAACCGGATGACAAGATCATCAACAGCGTCCTGA
>CAIMFA010000809.1 GCA_903840185.1 uncultured Lentisphaeria bacterium
AACGACGTCCGGATAGAAGACATCCTCCCGGCGGACAACAAGACTGGAAATCCGCGGGCTGGTGCGCTATCTTATAGCCTGCCCGGAAATCTGGGTGTTCCCGTAGGCAACGTCGGCTCGGGCTTCAAACGCAAGTTCGCGGAAGAGCTACTGGCTGTTGGGGGCTCAAAACGGCATTAGGGAGCGTAAGCGACCGTTTGCCGTTTTGAGCACATAACAGCCGGAACCGATCTATTACGCCACAAAAAAAATTATGTAAACCGGTATTTATCATCCACGCATCGGGGGAGCTGGTTGTGTCTCTCTCAGGTAAGGCCGCCGGCACCGGCTGATATAAATATTGCTGGAACCCGGCGAACACCCTGCCGAGATCGAGATCATCCACGGCATCGGCGATGGAGTTGTGGACCACCAGTGTTTTAAATTTTTGGACTGGTGCTGATGTCAATATATCCATTCTTCATGGCTGACCGGCAGGCGGTTCAACTGTTCGCGGTAGAACTTCCATCTTGGTACGAACTGATCCATCAGCGCGATGACAATTACATTTGAATTTTGACATGAACATTCTCCATTTGTGTGTGTTGAGCTCTATCAAGACATCCGGACCTTTGGCAGCTGCCGGCGCTTGTACGCGGACCTTGCAGAGCCAGGCGGTCTGAAAAAAAAGTATCCGCAAGACACGAGCAATGCAAACACGCCTCATAACAGGAATACCGCAGATTAGCGAATGTATAATTACTTGAGCAGGCTATATTGGTATTAACCGGAAATACTCATGATAAAGGTAACGTCCATGAAAAGATTGCTGCTCAACTTACTGCTAGTTTCATTCGCGTTGAGTCTGCAAGCCGGAGACGTTAAGGCTATCCATGGCCCCATGCAGGTCTATTTCAGCCCGGCTGGTGGATGTACTGAAGCGATTGTAACCGCCATCGACAGTGCCAAGATAAGTATTTTAGTCCAGGCCTACAGCTTCACCAGCAGTCCGATCGCCAAGGCGATAGTGGAAGCCCATAAGCGCGGCGTGGTCTGCAAGGTGATCCTCGACAAGAGCCAGCGTACCGAGAAATACAGCGAAGCGGACTTCCTGGTCCATGCCGGCATTGCAACCTGGATAGACGCTGAACACCGCATCGCCCATAACAAGGTGGTGGTCATCGACGGCCAGACCGTCATCACCGGCAGCTTCAACTTCACCAAGTCCGCCGAAACCGGGAACGCCGAGAACCTGCTGGTCATCCGCAGCCCGGAGCTGGCCGGGAAATATGCGGAGAACTGGAAGAAGCATCTGGAGCATTCAACGGTTTACGAGAGTAGCCGCTGGAAATAAAGTGACGTATACTGCTGGACGCAGGCGAGTAAGCGGCCAGCAACTTCATGAGAAAATTACTCTAAGGGCTGAATGGTGCAAAAATCGGATTAGTTGCGTACTTTTTCCAGATAACTTTTGTGTTGGACCAGCCGTCCCCGGTTCGGTGTCCCTTGCACAACTGAAAGGCAATAATCAGCGGCACGAATGGAATGACTAACGGCAAGTTTCTTTTGAAAGAGGAGCCGATACCGCCCGGTTCTCCGGTTGTTTGGTCAATTACTTTCACCCCGCACATTGCCTTGCCTGCAGACTGGCCTGAAAAACAATCTTTGCAGATTAAAACCGGCAAAAGAATCCAACCCAACAGAGAGGCAGCACCCTGAATAGCGCTTTCCGACGAACCCGAGGCTCCCATCACACCGCCGACTATCACTCCGGCTATCAATAAGATGCCGTAGTACACCAGCAAATCCAGGAAGTAGGCAAGTTGTCTTCGGTTTGCAAACGAGTAGTAGCACTTCCGGCAAACTAATTGCCCGTAAAGCATTCTGGCGTCGTTCATGTATTTGCTATTCCCGCAAAGGGGGCATGTATGCGGTATCTGCGACACGGTTGACATTGGAGGTGGCGTCGGTACAACCACCCGTACGACCTGCTGCTGTGCCGTTGGCTTGAAGAGCTTAATCTGCCCTTGGCATGCCGGACACTCGACTGTCTGTCCAAGCGTTTCAGGCGGTGCCTCCAGATTCTGGTTGCAGTGGGGACACGTAAAATTGTAATCACTCATATTCACTCCTTATATATTCTGTGTTGAGAACGCTATATGGCGAACAATCGTACAAGGCAAAATCGCGCACAAAGCAAGCTTCGCCATCCTCTGATATCCGTTATCACGTGCCTGATAATTAAGCAAGCCACGCTCTATTTTTATATATCTTGTTTACCGCGACTATGTTATTATCCGCGGCAGAGACAACGTTACCAAATAATTCTCAAAATTGCTCTTGTGGTTAGTTACTTTTTGATCGTTATCCAGTATTACCAGCTCCGTGAAAATCGCTCAAGTTCTCTTTCATTTTGTGTAATTTTATTTTCAATCTCAGAAATTTTACTATCGATTTTTTGGGTATCATTTGCAATCTTTTTCATTGCCTCTTCTGGGAACAGCATATTTTGCGTATTCTTTATCCTGGATTGTATAGTGGATCTCCTGATCTTTGCTCCTACTAGCTCTTGCTTGAGATTAAAAATCTCAGAATTAATTTCTTTGGTTTTAGCAGCCCGGTCAATTTCTTTTTGGGCTTTATTGCTCGCTTCTGCAGTTTCTTTAGCCTTGACATCGTTATTGAGCGCATCGAGCGTGTATTTAATGGATTTTATCTCTGATTCTAAATCAGCTATTTCTTTTTTAGTCAAATCAGGCAAGCATGACATGTCCAGCGATTCTTTCAGCTTCTGGAGAAGACTCATTGCTGAATCCGCAGACTCAATTCGCCTGGCTATATTTATATAATTCCTTTTTGCCTCATGAAGCAAAGATTTGATTTTTAACTTTGTCATATTCCAATTAGTTTGGCATTGCCTTTTCTGGATATTGAGAGACGACAAAAGGCTGTAAGCAGCCATATCGTTTTCATATCCTTGAATAGAACGCGCGGCTTTTAAGGAATTTTCGGCTGACGCCAAGTCCTTTTTATTGAGAAACTCTTTTGCCTCAAATATCAAATTTTCATACTGATTTTTACGATCTAGGTTCAATTTTGCTTGTTCTTTCTGCCTGATTACAACCTCACGAGTCTCATATCCAGGAATTTTTAAGGCTTCGTCAAAAGATTCCAATGCTTTTTCATATTTTTTTTCCGACAGAGCTTTTGTTCCTATGTAAACTGCATTGTTGAATGCATCATTTTTTTCCGCAAAATAATCCTCACATTCTTTCA
>CAIMFA010000810.1 GCA_903840185.1 uncultured Lentisphaeria bacterium
ATTACTTTGCATCTTGCAGATATCTAAGAAACTCCCAATTTCAGCAAATAGCCGGTTATCATTAGAATTTCTATCTAAATCCTCAAGTAAAAGTATAATTTTCTTATCTATGGTAATCAAAACTTCATTCAATTCTTCGATGAGTTCAGCAGCAGATTTTTTTCGATTAAATATAGATAGCAGGCCAAACGTCCGATCTTCAGATTGCTTCAATAATATGTTCTGATATTCATTGGGGACACGATTAATTCTTAACGTATCAGTATGCATATATAGCTCGCGTTCAATTTGATTTAAAATGTAATGAACAGTTCCACCTTCAGCAAGGCCCCATCCATCTATTTTAAGGCGAATAAATTTGTCTTTAGAAGTAAAGTGCTTAAGCATTAAATTCGCAAATGAGCTTTTCCCGCATCCATATTCCCCAAGAAGGCCAACTCCACTTGTTTTCGCATTTATAATTTTATCCGCAGCTATTTTGGCATATTCTTTGAACCAATATTTATCTTGGCTGGAATCTGTTATGGGGCGTTCGTCATCCCTTTTACCTCCAATAGATGCTTGAATCTTTGACACTAGGGTATTTATAAATCGGTAAGATAAATAAATTAAAGTAGTTATAATTGTTATAATTAACCAATCGTTTTGTAGAAAGTCATTATGGATAGTAGTAACGCTTGCATATAGCATAAATGCCAATATACCAATTATTAAGGTAGACCGATGGAAGGAGAATCCTCCTTTTAACTTAAATACTTTCAGCTGAATTAAGAATTTAAATGACAAAATAGTTATAGCCACATTTATAATCGCAATTTTCCAAGATGATGCGACATCTTTGCCTTTAAGAATACTAGTCAAAGCCGGTAATAACAATGATGCAATACCTGCCCCGGCAACCATAAGCATCAGTTCATCGCCTATATCTCTAAGTGTCTTGATTACTATCATAAATACATATTTAAGTGCCTTGACTGCTTTCGTAAATTTACTTGGCTCTGCCATTATATTCTCATTTCTCTGATATTATTTCGGTTAAGTAAGGTTACGCCACGTCTTTTCGCTTGTACGTTTCGGTGAAAATTGTATTCGTCAGCCATTTTTTGAAGCTTGGATTGTCCATGAACTGCTTAAACAGTTCGGTCTGGTCGTTTAACATTTCTACTATCACCCGTTCCAGCGCTTTGTCGTGTTCGATTCTGGCATTCTGCTTATCGTCCTGGCTCATGGCATTTTGATACGCCTTGTCCGCGGATACTTTGCCCGGCAGCTCTTCGGAAATTATCTGCCGGATTTTATCGGCGTCTTTCCAGTCGATATTGCCGAACTGCTCATTAAACGTTTTGATGATGTTGCTTAATCTGTCGAGCTCCGGTTCCGCTTTCCTGCCGCTTTCGCCAACGGGAATGGGGTCGATCTCCGCGTTTTCATCCGCGAGCTGGATTTTCAGCGACTCCTGGATTTCCACCCTGTAACTGTCCATGTCAATGGATTCCAGTATGCCCTTCGACAAATCTTCTTCGACCGGCGCGGGAAGTTTGGGAATCAGGAAGTTCAGGAAGATTGAAAGCTTTTCCCACTGGGTATTGGTATAAACAATAACCGAGGCCAGGAAATTATAGACCCGGACAAACGACTTGGCTTTGCCTTTAAACTCCACCTGTCCGTCTTCGTCAAGGTCGGCATTATAACCGGCAACGCACGAATCCAGGATCGCGTCAATCTTATCCCGCGACTCGCCTTTTAAAAATAGCGAAACTACCGCATCAATCTGCCACTGGTTATACACCTGATAACCGTCCAGCGCACTTTTCAGGTCATGCAGTTTATTCGGATCGGTTTCATCGCTCAGAATCGTTGTCCGGTAATAATCGGCAAACGCCTCGGTCATCGCCTCCGAGTTGTTCATAAAATCCAGCACAAAAGTATCGGTTTTCAGCGGATGCGCGCGATTCAAGCGGGAAAGCGTCTGCACCGCTTTGATGCCGGAAAGTTGTTTGTCAACATACATCGTATGCAGCAGCGGTTCATCAAACCCGGTCTGGAATTTGTCCGCTACAATCAGGAACCGGTACGGCTCCGACTGGAATTTATCGGGAATATCGTTGCTCGGAAAATCATTCAGCGAAGATTCGGTGACTTTCGCGCCGCCGTATTCGTGTTCGCCTGAAAACGCGACAATGGCTTTGTAAGGGAATTTCCTTTCTTCAAGATATTTGCCGAAAGCATGATAATACTGGATGGCCCGCTCAATGCCGCTGCATACCACCATGGCGCGGGCATTGCCGCCGATTTTATGCAGGGAAATCACCTGATCGTGAAAATGATCAATCATAATTTCCGCTTTCTGCTGGATGGCGTAATTATGGGACTCCACATAACGGCGTAATTTCTTCTGCGCCCGTTTGGTGTCGAATTCCGGGTCGCTTTCAATGGATTTTATCAGGCGGTAATAGCTGTCAACCGGGGTATAATTCTGCAATACGTCCAGAATGAAGCCTTCCTGAATCGCCTGTTTCATTGTATAGGAATGATACGGACGGTGTTTTATGACGTCGCCTTCCGGATATGCCACGCCGAATATTTCCAGTGTTTTGTTTTTCGGGGTGGCGGTAAAGGCAAAGTAGCTGGCATTGGACAGCATCTTGCGGGAAGTGATGATTCTATTGATTGTATCTTCGATATCTTCTTCAGACTCACCGGAACCATAGGCGGCCCGCGGCTCCGCCACGCCGTCAAAGTTTTCTTCCGGAGTTTTACCGCAATACCCGGCTTTCGGGTCCGCCAGCACCATGTTCATTTTGGATGCAGTGCGCCCGCCCTGGCTGGAATGGGCTTCGTCAATGATAATCGCGAACTTGCTGTTGCGGTGCTGGTCACCGATCTGCTCCAGCACAAACGGAAATTTCTGCACGGTGGTGATCACGATCTTTTTGCCCTGTTCCAGAAAGCTCCGAAGCTGGCTTGAGCCTTCAGTTACCGCGCCGACGATGGACGACACTTGCGCAAAACGTTTGATATTGTCGCGTAGCTGTTTATCCAGCACCCGCCGGTCGGTTACGACAATAATGGTGTCAAACAACGCTTTATGATCTTTCTCCAGGCCGACTAACTGATGCGCCAGCCAGCTGATGGAATTGCTCTTGCCGCTGCCTGCCGAATGCTGGATCAGATAGCGCTTGCCGACGCCGTCCGCCGGTGCTGAAGCCAGAAGTTTCCGCACCACGTCAAGCTGATGATAGCGGGGGAATATCTGCTCATATTTCTTCTTGCCGGTCTTTTCATCCTTCTTTTCGACGATCTGAGCGAAATTTTCAATGATGTCCGTCAGGCTGGATTTGCATAAAAGTTCTTTCCAGAGATAATCGGTGGCGATGCCTTGCGGATTGGGCGGATTGCCCGCGCCGTCATTCCAGCCTTTGTTTAATGGCAGAAACCACGAGGCTTTGTCTTTCAGGTGGGTGCACATCCGCACTTCGTGGTCATCCACGGCCAGATGCACCATGCAGCGGCCAAACTGGAACAACAGTTCGCGGGAGTCGCGGTCGCGCTTGTACTGCTGTACCGCATCCTCCACGGTCTGCTTGGTGATCTTGTTTTTCAGTTCAAAAGTAATAACCGGAAGGCCGTTGATAAATATTGCCATATCCAGCACCAGCCGGGTGTTGTCCATGCTGTACTGCAACTGGCGGGTCACGCTGAAGATATTTTTGGCGTAAAGCTCTTTCGCTTTGTGGTTCTGCTCCGACGGGTTGCCGTAAAACAATTCCAGTTTCACCGGACCGTCATTGATGCCGAGGCGCAGCACGTCAATCACGCCCCGTTTGGCGATTTCGCCCTGTAAACGGTAGAGAAACTTGGTGCGCATGGGATTATCAGTTTCCAGCGACAGCGCTTCACAGGCTCTGGGCTGGGTGGTTTTGACAAATTCAATGAGCTGATTCAGGTCAACAGCATACTCGCGGTCATAGTCTTTCGGATTCCCCTGTATATATTTGGCGTCTTTGACCAGAGAATTGACAATGAGTGATTCCAGTCCTTTTTCTGACATATCCGTGCTCATCTATTTACCTCTAATTAATCATGATAGCTGCGTATGTTATTTAAAACTTATATCCATTGTCAATGACCTGATTAACGGATAAAAGTAACTTTCCCCGGCGCTGACTTTTGAATTCCAGATTGCGTACGGCACAATATATTTCGAATATTCGCGCACAGATTTTTCCCAGTCATTATGATCTTTAAGCTTATCGTCGGCCCATTCATCCGCATTCAGAAAACCAAGGTAAACCAGTATTACCGGAACTCCCATTGACGCAAGTTGCCAGGACCAGGCAAAACGGTTGGAGATTTGATAATGTTCTTCCGCCGATAAATTCCAGCCGGTCTGCTTATTAATATCGTTCATGGCTCCGGTAATGCTTGCAAGATTAACGCCGCCCGCCCCGCAGGGATCTTTCTGAATCAATTCGCCATGATGGGCTTTTGCTTCGACTAATAACAGTCCGTCTTCTCCGGAAACCTTGCAAGTGCTGATTATATCCCAATTTGGGGTTCTGGTGTTGGCGTCGTATTGTTCCAGCCACCAGTTTTTCAGAGCCGCTGATTTGTCTTTTAAAACCGGGATATCCGCAACCTTGTCCAGCTGGGCTTCATCGGGATTAAGGAATCCGCCGGGTATCCACACATCCTGATCCGTTATTTTTCCATAAGGCTCAATCAAGCAGTTAAGCGTCCGCGTGACATCTATTCCAGGAAGCGCCGTGAGCTGCAAGCATCTTAATTTGCTGCCTTTTAAATCCCGTTTGCTGAAACTAATCTTCTTTTCCGCACTCATGCCTCCTCCTCCTCATCATTTTCCATCTCATCCGGTTCTTCATCCGCGTCTTCCGCTGGCAGTTCTTCCAACTCTTCAGGCACCGCAATCCCCCGCACATCCAGCTTACCCGTGACCACATCTGCAATCAGCCGATCGCGGTATTCCTGCATCAGCCCGATTTCGCGCTCGGTGCGGGAAATGACAAGATCAAGAGACGAAAATCTTTTAGATAAAGCATGTAAAATATACTCTTGTTGCTCTATCGTTGGTATTGGAATTCGAAACTTGCCTATAGTTGTTTTATTTGTCGATGCAAGATTCGTTGTTTGTTTTGATGTCCGGAGAAAATATTCTTTGGAATATTCTGACGATAAAATTTTAGATAAAAAAGATGGAAGTAATAAATTTCTATTTGGCCGAACCGCAAAAATATGGTTTTGATGGAGACATGGATCAATTTCGCTATTCCAAACACAGCCTCGCCCTAGTTTATCCGGGTCGCCGCCTTCAGTCATAAGCACATCGCCTGATCTCAACATACTTCTTTCGGCTTCGACAGATAACACTTCAATAGACTTTACATTAAAAAGATTAAGGTAGCCAGCTTGGACGTTGGCTACACGCAAATATGGATATCTTTTCGTATAATTGGTATTATAAATTTTGCCCAAGGTTATCCCAGTCTGAATAATACAAGCTGTCTTTAGTGGAAACATCGTCCACCCGTCCGGCACCTGTCCCAGCCATTCCACGCCGGAGTCTTTGTATTTGTGATAGGGCTTGCCGGTGGTGACGTCGATTTTTCCGGTTACCGCGTCGTTGATAATTACCTGCTTCTGCTCTTTCAGCAGTTCGATCATCCGTTTTTTGTCCTTGATGAACTTGGCGATTTGAACCGTTTTCCAGTCGAGATAGCGGGCAATCTGGTTTTGTTCTGGAAGCGGGGGGAGAAAGAAAGGCATTCGTTTAAAATCAATCCATGATAGATTCTGCCTTAACCCGGATCCCATGCCATAAAACACTTTCACAAGGTCAAGACCATGTAGTAAAGCGTGTGCGTAATCTTTATCGAAAGCTGGTTGCGGCTTTAAGCGCAAGTAGGCGGAAGTAATAATACCTTTATCTTTAACCTTTCCTGTTCTCAAGCTTGTTTTATCATTTTGTAAATCTGTCGCCCGGATAATAATGTCGCCCGGTTCAACAATTTGATATGTTTCAAAAGATTCAGGAACGAGCCCATGCATTTTCTCCAGCGATTTTACTTTTATTTTACCGTAGCTGAGCGACAGCACTGTTTTCTCTTTCAGCCCGGTATTTCGTACTTGTTTTTCTTTCAAAACTGCCAGTCCAGGGTAATTAACCCAATCTTTCGGCACTTGTCCGAGCCATGGCACGCCGGAGTCTTTGTATTTGGAGTATGGTCGCAAGTTCATTCAGTTTCCTCGTCATCGATCTGGTCACCTTTGAAAACGCCTTCTTCGATCTGTGCCGCATCTCTGGATATTTTCTTGCCTGTAGCAGATTCAATCTTCTTCAAAATCTGCTCTTTGCGGTCAGCAAAAAAACCTTTAAAATCATCGTTATAAAGGTAGTCTGGTTCAAGCACGTGGGATTTCAGGATGGAATTGAATTCCTCATCCGTTACCCCGGCATTACTTTTAACTCGAGCCAAATATTTACTTGGAGCATCTCCGCTCACTATGCGGTTGGTTCTGCCAGACAATGGTGTTTTATTGATGATGCTGTTATAATCGTTAATATCTTTTCCGTTTTTTTCGCACCAGGCAACGGGAAAGATATGGTGTATGTCAATGGACTCAGAAAAATAGGATATTAAATCGATCTTTTTGGCGGAAATCCAGTCGCGGGTATTTTCATCCAGCAGTAGAGCGTAAATACCTTTGTATGCCGCGCTGTTTCTAGTACGCAAGGTGTTAAGTCTGGACGGCGCAAAATTGGCATCATAAACCGTTTTGGGTTCTTCTCCGTTGCTTTCAATCCAGTCTACCACCTGTATCACATCAAGCGCATAACGGGTTTCATTGGCAGAACCGTATAATTCACCGAAAACCCCGCACCAGAACCACCGCATAAGCTTATTTCTGTTTCCGGCATTTTCTATTTTGTCGCCCAGGATTGCAAGAATAGCTGCCATCGGCACAAGCTGAGTGTTGTATGGCAAATCCCTGGCATTGTAGATATGATTTTCCACCAGGATTTTGGAGGCTCTGATAAAACCGTCTGCAACCGGTTCTGCATTAGATTCGTAATCACTAAGGGCAAGATTCAGTAAATCTTTTCGTTTGCAACTGACTGCTGGCAATTCTTCTCTGGCTGTTCCAGCAGCTATTTTTGCCATTTTTCGTTTGTAAGTAGTCAGCAGCGAAACTGCCTGAATAACATCGGTATTTCCGGTATTATGAAGAACCTTATGCTCTTTGAACCGGCCTTTTATATATTCCCAGTTGGCTTTCAAATCAAACGAATCAGCGGCAAATGTGGCGGTGAGAAGTTCGAAAACCGTAAGCGATACTCCGCCGGTGTTTACTTTTTCAAAAACCTGACATACTGCTTCTTTTGAATTCTCTTTTTTCATATCTATTACAGGAAGCATATATTTATTAAAACTGTTGATGATCTTGTCTTCAAACGAATCCCAGAATTCAGACTTTTCGCTGTTATGCTTCCAGTATTCATTATACTTCCGTCTCCAGGTGCTGTATTCATCAATCATACAAACCGGGTACATGAGTTTCTGATACTCATGTTCTTCAGTAGATAAATCAAGGATAATATCACGTCCAATATTAGCGGTAATCTGCTTTTTCTCATTCACTGAAATAATTGCTTCTTCAAGATCGTAAGCACTGTCCATCGCCTTCATCATATCAATGTAGTACCACCGCCTAATTTCGTAGCCTTTATCATTCCGGGTGGTAACAATTTCGTTAGTAATAATAGCCTGATAAAGAGAAGTAATGCGTTGCTGTCCGTCGAGAATAAGCCGTTCCGGCTTAACGCCCGGGCTTAGTTTTACGCCCTCAACATAATTTGTCTTAAACTTCACGTTGTCATTTCCAGTTTCAAGAAGCATGACCGCGCCAATGGGAAATGACTTTGCAACGCTGGCTAAAAGTCCTTTGATTCTATTATCGTCCCAAACCCAACCTCTTTGAAAGTCGGGTAACTGAATTCTACCGGAATGCACATCATTTAATATTTCGTATAAACCTTTTTTCGTTGAGTCAAATGATTCCATGATTGAATTCCTATATTAATTTCCCACAATTTCATTTAAAAGTCCATCGGTTTCTTTTTCCAAAGCTCTAATATCCTGCATGATCTCATCCAGCGTCCGCATCTGCACCGGCTTGTAAAAATAGCGGGTAAAAGACACTTCATAGCCAATCTGGGTTTTGCTTGCATCAATCCAGGCATCCGGCACATAGGGCAGGACTTCGCGCTGGAAGAACGCTTCAATGCCGCCGTCTTCCAGCAACGGCACTTGTTCGGTATCGCGCAGATTCGCGTCCAGTTCGTATTCCACCAGGCATTTTTTCTTGCCAATAGTTCTTTCAAACAAACCGTGCAGCGGGTCCGGCTTGCCGGATTTGTGAATCTTCTTAATTACCGGAATTCCGTTTTCATCAACCTGTCCGGCGGCGATAAACGTTTTAATTTCCTTGCTGGAATAGGCGGTATCGGGATCAATGCCTTTCAGCTTAAGCGGTCTTTCAACGGTGATTTTATAATAGCCGAAGGCTTCATTCGGGAATATTTTCGACTGTTCAGTTTCACGCGGCTTGATCACCAGATCCGCAATCTGCATAATCTGCTCTTCCGAGAACTCGCAGTTTTTCTTGCCGAGATTTTTTCTCAACGGCACTGACAGGCCGCTGGCGTCAATGAGCTGGACTTTGCCTTGCCGGTTTGCTGCTTTACGGTTGGATAAGAGCCAGATATAGGTGGCTATGCCGGTATTGTAAAACATGTTTTCCGGCAGGGCGATGATTGCCTCCAGCCAGTCGTTTTCAATAATCCAGCGGCGGATATTGCTTTCCCCCTGTCCGGCGTCACCGGTAAAGAGCGAAGAACCGTTATGCACTTCCGCGATGCGGCTGCCCAGAGCGGTATTGTTTTTCATCTTGGACAATTTATTAACCAGAAACAGCATCTGCCCGTCGCTGGAACGGGTAATCATTTTGTATTCCGGATCTCCGGCATAGTTGATAACGAACCGCTGGTCCCGGATTTCGCCTTTGCCGCCCATGCGTTCCTGGTCTGTTTTCCAACTTTTACCGTAAGGGGGATTGGAGAGCATGAAATCAAATTCATTCGACGGCAGGCCATCAGCTGACAGGGTAGAGCCGAATTTCATGTTTTCAGCTTCCGCGCCTTCGCCTTTGAGCAGCAGATCAGCTTTCAGTATGGCGTAAGTTTCGGGTTGCGATTCCTGTCCGTAGAGATGAATGGCGACTTCCCTGCCGTGTGCTTTGGCCAGTTGCAGCAGCGTTTCCTCCGCCACAGTCAGCATGCCGCCGGTACCGCAAGCGCCGTCATACACCAGATAAGTGCCGGATTCAATTTTATCCGCCACCGGCAGGAAAATAAGTTTGGCCATGAGTTTGACCACATCGCGCGGCGTAAAGTGTTCTCCGGCCTCTTCATTGTTTTCTTCATTGAAACGGCGGATAAGTTCTTCAAAGATCATCCCCATGGAGTGATTATCCAGACCCGGAATACGGACATCGCCTTTGCCGTCTAGGACAGGATTGGGGCTCAAGTTGATTTCCGTATTGGTGATTTTTTCAATCACCAGTCCCAGGATGTCCGATTCAATCATTGTCGGTATCTGGTTGCGGAATTTAAATTTCTCCAGAATTTCCTGCACATTCGTCGAAAAGCCGTCGAGATAGGCTTCAAAGTCCGCTTTCAGCTTCTGTTGGGAGCTTCTCGATTTAAGATCGCGCAGCACAAAAGGGCTGGTGTTGTAAAAAGCCTGTCCGGAAGCCTGGCAGAGCGCGGGGTGCTGATTGGTGACTTTCGCGTTATCCAGTTGCGCTTTCATTTTTAGCACATTCTGCTTGGTACTTTCCAGCAGCGCGTCAATCCGGCGGATAACGGTCATCGGCAGAATCACATCGCGATATTTGCCGCGAACGTAAATATCCCGCAGGCAGTCATCAGCAATGCCCCAGATAAAGTTGACAATCATGTTGTGCTGGGCTAAATCCATATCTATCACCGTGTTATGTGTTTTGTTAACGCAAAAATATAAACAATATTAATTTTTCAAGCACAGGAGCATTTCTCTCAGCCTGAAATATAGCTCCTCAAGGCGGTCTATTTCAAATCCGTTGAGCAACAAATTGTAAATAATCTTGCGAATTTAAAATAGATGCATAGGCAGGACATTTTGCGTCCTGTTGATGAATAAGTCAGAATATCGTGGTACAACATTTTAGCTTCAGCACTTTCGCGGCTTGAATACCAGGAACAATATGTTGCTCCGCAGGTGTTGTTTAGAGTACCTCAAGCTTCCAGCTTGAGGAGAATCGCTCCGGCCACTCTATGAGTGGTCCCGCGACTGCGGGAATGCTTGCGGTACTTTATGGGGGCGCAAGCGCCGCCGGCATTTTTGTGTGTAAATAAAGCGTGGTTTACCATGAAGGACTTGAAGGTAATGAAGATAATACATTCGTTGACTTTGGTTTACATCTGTGCCCTAAGTGCCCTCTGCAGTAAACATCCCCTGTTTTCATGATTTCTCATTTTCAATTTTCAACTTTCCACTTTCCATTTTTAATTATTTTCCCTCCGTGCACCCTGTGGCAAAAATGGACTGTCCTGCGCCGGTATTAATTTCAGGCCGTAACCGTTCTGCGGCGCGGTTTGCCTGGCATGGTAATGGTATGGACGGCATTCAGCCGCCATTGATTATCCTGATTCGAGATACCGGTCAGGACGGTGACCCGGTCGCCAGGGCCGGCTATTTTTTCATTCAGCATTTGGGTGCTTAACTGTTTGAAGAAGTTCTCTGAACACTCCTCGCCCTTTCTCCCGTCGAGCAAACGCGGGTAGACGTTGTGATAAGCGGCCAGCCGGCGATAGGTTTTCTCATGATATGTCGCGGCATAAATCAGGCAGCGCGGGCGGCATTTTGCCATGATCCTGGCAGTTCTGCCGGAATCGGTCAGCACGACAATCGCCCGCTGATGTAATTCATGGGACAGTAGCGATGATGCCATGCACATCGCGCGGGTGATCTCGGCCTGCCCGTTGAGCGCCACATTTTGCGGAATGCCCTTTTCCTCAAGCATTTTTTCCGCTTCACCGGCGATTGCCGTCATGGCTTTGACCGCGTCAAGCGGATACTGGCCGGTCGCGGTTTCGTTTGACAGCATGACCATATCGGAGCCGTCCAGCACGGCGTTGGCGACGTCGCTGACTTCAGCTCGGCTGGGCAGCGGATTATCCGTCATGGAACTGAGCATTTCCGTCGCGACAATCGAAAGTTTGCCGCATTCATTGGCGCGGCGGATAATGTGTTTCTGCGCGGTCGGCACATGTTCGAACGAGATTTCATCGGCCAGGTCGCCGCGCGCCACCATTACCCCGTCAGCGGCCTCCAGGATCGCCTCCAGATTATCCATTGCCTCCGGTTTTTCCAGTTTGGCGATGATCGGAATATCCGCATTATGGCTTTTCAGCAGGCGGCGCAGCCGGATGATATCGTCAGCGGCGCGGACGAAGGAAAGCGCCACATAATCCACGCCAGCCTGGATTCCGAACTTCACGTCCTCGATATCTTTTGCGGTGAGGGCGGGGATGGAAATTTTAGTGTACGGCAGATTGATGCCTTTGCCGGTCAGGATAGTACCGCCGGCCACGACGTTGCAAAGCACTTCCCGCTTTGACTTCTGCACGGATTCGACGTGAAGGATAATGCGTCCGTCCGCCAGTAAAATCGTTTTCCCCTGTTGTGTATCGGAGGCGATATTGCGGTAGGTGGTCGGCAGATACAGCGGCTCCTTGTGTACCGAGTTCCCGGAAAGGATGAGCTTGTCCCCTTTCTTAACCGTTACCGGAGCGTTCAATTTTCCGATCCTTATTTTTGGCCCCTGCAGGTCCTGCATGATCGCAATGCTTTGATTAAGTTCATTACCGGCCTGCCGGATCAGCATGATTTTTTTCATATGCTCTTCATGAGTGCCGAATGAGAAATTCAAACGGCATACATTGACGCCTGCTTTAAACATGGCCTTCAGCGAATGTATATTTTCACAGGCAGGCCCGATTGTTGCAATAATCCTTGTCTTTTTCATATTTCTAATTGTCCATATATTGTTTAATAAATGCCGGTAAAGAAAATTTCCGGCCGGATTATTCTTAGCACTTATCATGCCATAAATATTAATTCCAAGCATTGGCGTGCTTAAAATGCGCAGAACAGAGGATGGAATGTAAAATTAAACTGGGCTAAGACAAGGATAATGAAAGGATGAAATTTACAAAAATGTATTACATAAATGTGTTTTTTGATATTAGCCTGAATAATTCATAAACTTATGGCGAAATACTGCAATCTGCTCAAAGTAAAGTCTTTGCCGATGTCCTCGCCGTAGCGCTGCTACGACTGCGGCATCGTCAAAATCTTTCTTTTTGAGCATATTTTCGTCTTTCATCCATTTTTCATGAATAATCCAGGTTAGCTTTTTTCTTCTTTTTCTTTTGTGGTGTAGGGGTAGGGCAGGAAATCTATATCATCATCTCCGGCCAGTTGAATCAGGCTTTCGCCGATAGTGGTGACATAGCGGAAACTGTCTGAACTGACCGCAAACAGAAACAGCATGGAAGACGCCAGTTTCAGGAGCTTCTCATTATCCCAGAAATCCCAGCCCTGCGTCTGCGTCTGCTGAATCAACTGCCAGCCGTTTTTCGGGGTCAGAATCTTGCCTTCGCCGTCCACCAGCGCGAATTCCCCGAGCAGCCGGATTATCCTGACTTCCAGGCCGCGTGAAGCCGCGATTTCTCTGGCGACGGAACACAGCATGAAATCCGCGCCGACGAGTTCTTCCAGTACCGGCCCCAGACAGAAATAGTCGGCCTGGAGTTCATCCTTGGGCGATAGCGTAAAACCGCATTTCCGCATGAAATATGCCAGCTTCTCGAGGGTTGACGGATTGTAACGCTGGGCGGTTGACAGCAGTTCGTCCCATAACGACATAATGCTTCGTTCGGAATCGTTGTCATACCACTGCAGGTGGACTTCAATCAATCCCTGGATCAGGCTGAGGCTGCGGTCTTTCAAGATTTTTGCAAAATTCCTGCGGCGCCTTCTGACGGTGATAATTGCCTGCAGTTGATGAATCCTTTTCCGCAGCAGCACATTTTCGCTTTCCTGGTGATGGGCCAGATACTCTTCAAGTTCGTTTTCGTGCTTAAGCATTTCCGCCATCGCCGCCTGCGCGGTTTGCGGATTTTCATCATCCAGCAGCTTGATCAGGTTTTCAATCTTCTTTTTCATTGCTTTTTTTTACCGGGAATTTGCCGATGAGGGCGTTTCTGGCGATATCTTTCACATCTTCCGGGAAGTCCACGCGGATAATCCATTTCAGGAAATTGGGATCGTCAACCGCCAGTTTTTTCAGCGCAATGCCGGAATTTTTGCCGAAACAGACGACGACTTCATCGCCGGACCATTTGAATCTGCCGCTGCTGTCAACGGAATCCGGATTGCTGTTGTCGGAGAATTGGTGCAGTTCATCGAGGCTGCGCGGCAGTTCCGGGTGTCTGGCCAGTTGAGCTTCAAAGATTTCCACCGTGGCTAAAGTATCCGCCTCCGCGCCGTGAGCGCCTTCGAGGTCTTTGCCGCAGAAAAATTTATATGCGCCGGAGAGCGTTCTCGGATATAATTTGCAAAAAATGCTGTACGCGTCGATGATCCGCCGCCCTTCAATTGAAAATTCCAGTCCGGCCCGGTTGAATTCGTTGCTCAGCACCGGCACATCAAATTTAAGCACATTATAGCCGCCCAGATCACAGCCGTCGAACAGGGCCAGCAGATTTTTTGATACTGATTTGAACGTCGGTTCATTCGCGACGTCCGCATCGGAAATCCCGTGGATTTCGGTAGCCTGCGGCGGAATCGGCATTTCCGGATTAAGCCGCCGGGTTTTTACGCTGCGGGTGCCGTCCGGCAATATTTTGACGACGGAAATTTCCACAATCCGGTCGCGGGAAACCACGGTTCCGGTAGTTTCCAGATCAAATATTATTAAAGGGCGTTCCAGTTTTAAATCAAACATCGTAACCTCTGATTGTTGTCTATGTTAAAAACAAAGGATAGTCCAGTTTTCCGATTAATCAAACTTGCGTTGACGCGCGGGATAATATTTTCCGGAAGAATTGGCCGCCGGAAAGATTCCAGACATTTGTGTCATGGGGTATTAATGGCACAAAATCACGCAACGCAAGGCCTGGCCGGAATAACCATATAACTCCTTACGAATTACTTCAAATTCCGGGTATTCCAGCGCAGCTTGCGTTCAAAGTGATTCTGCCGGTTTGACGGAAAATCCATTCCGGTCCAGTCAGAATGATTGTCTTCCACCTCAATGGTAACGGAAACAAGCACCAGGTTCCTGGATTCATCCGGCTGATCATGAGCGGAATCCTGACGGCGTCTGCCAGCCAGCAAAACTAATATGTTTTTACTCATTTATCAGCCCTCCAGGTTAACCGCCGATATTTTCGGCTCATTTTACCGGAATGGTCCGCCGGACCTTAATAAACTTATCTGATAATGATTATAACATATAAAAAATAAAATTTCCACTATTTTTTGCATTTGAGGCATAAATAGCTGGAAAAGATATGGAATCCGGCGATGCGGACAGTCAATTCCGCGTTTTTTCCATATGAAAACTTCTTAAAAATCTAAACTTTCTGCAATACTTTCGCGCTGAAGTTTTTCTTAATTGCTGCCGGTGCATAGCGCAATAAGATCATTGACGTCCGCCGTGGCCAGACATTCAACGGTGTCGGCGGCGCCGTAATAGATCTTCACTTCGCCGGAGTCTTCCAGAATCATGCCGCCCGGGAAAATCACGCTGCCGCGCATGCCGTCTATTTCGTAATCCTCTTCCGGCGCAAGCAGCGGCTGGTCATACATCCCGATGATTTTAGACGGGTCGTGCAGATCCAGCAGCATCAGTCCGCCTAAATATTCCTTGTTCCAGCCGCCGTGCCAGCTTAACAGTTCCTTGTCAGTGTGTTTCCAGACGGCGTGGAAGGTGGTGAGCCAGCCGGCATGAGTTTTGGCCGGCGGTGCCGCCGGGCCGATCTTGCAGTTGCAGAACGGCACTTTTTCAGAACCCAGCAGCAGCCGGCTGCTGCCCCAGAATTTGCAGTCCGGCGATTCGGATATCCAGATGTCAAAGGCTTCCGGCGCGCCGCGTCCGTAAATCGAAAACGGCCGTTCCAGGCGCACGAACATGCCATTGACTTTTTCCGGGAACAAAACCATGTTGCGGTTATCCGGGACGGAGAGCGACAGCAGTTCGAATTTTTCGAGGTCGTCGGTAACGGCAATCCCCCCGCAGATGCCGTGGCGGGTGTCGGCGGCGAAACATAGATAGCATCTGCCGCCGATAACGGTGAGCCTCGGGTCGTACACCTTTGTCATTTCTCCCGTCAACGGAACCGGCAGTACCGGCTCCGGCTTGATTTGCCATTTAATGCCG
>CAIMFA010000811.1 GCA_903840185.1 uncultured Lentisphaeria bacterium
AGTCAATATGCTTATTTCAGCCGCCTTTATCATCTTTTTTGCGGTTCCATTTTCGCTGGTACTAAGCTTCTCGCATCTGATTGCTAAACTTCCGCATATTGGAGATTTTTTCTACACATGCAATTACTATCTTCAAAACAGAGATGTCTTTCCGTTGTCCGCAGTAGTTTTCTTATTTTTGACAATATATTCTCTTTACCTTTACTTCTTTAAAAAAGAAAATGTAGTTTTTGAACTGAACGAAAATAAACCTGACGGCAAGACCTGAGCTAGTCCGCTATGGACGTTTTGCAATTGCTGGAGCAGTGAAATTAAGCATTAAGGATAATCGCCGGAATGGGACTGGGTAAACTTATTTTCAAAAACACTGCCACCAATTACTTGCTGCTTGGCGCAAGAATGGTCAGTGCTATTATTCTTACCAGAATTGTTTTCCTGGGGCTCGGCAACCAGTACTACGGATTCTGGACACTGCTATGGGCGATATTCGGCTATTCACTGCTGCTTGACTTCGGTTTCGGCAAGACAGTCCAGAAATATACCGCCGAGGCCACGTTTACCAACGATGTCACCCATTACAGCAGGATTCTTTCCGCGGTTTTCTTCAGCTATCTATCCATGTCGCTGCTGATTATTTCATTTGCAGTCGTAATGATGTTCTTTATTCAAGATATTTTCGTCCTTCCACCCAACGCTAATATATGGTATTACCGCTTGTCATTCATTCTGTTCGGAATCGGTATTTCCGGAGTTTTCCCCGGCGGGATTTTCCCGGAAATTCTAGTCGGCATGAAACGGCACTACTTGCGTAATTACATCATGCTGATAAACACGGTACTGGAATTCACCGGCGTTTATCTGATTATCAAACTGAACGGTTCATTGTTGAGCCTGGCTATTTTCGCAGCAATACCTAACTTGATAACCAACACCATGATGGCAGTAGCTGTTTTCAAGCTGATTCCAGGACTCAAAATATCTTTCTCCGGATTGAACATGAAAACTATTCGTGAAATTGCCGACTTCAGTCTGTTCGCATATATTGTATCCATCGCCGAAATGATTATTTTCAAATCAGACAGGATCGTGCTGGGAGTAATGGTCGGCCTGAGCGGGGTGACCGTTTATCAACTGGGAACCCGGATTCCGGAAATCATGAGCAACCTGACGATGCAGTTTCAGGAAAACATTCCGCCGTTGGTGGCTTCTCTTCATAAAGCTGGAGATCGTCAGAAATTGCAGGATATGTTGTTCAACAGTATCCGCTTTACTGTTTTCCTGAGTACCTGTGCGTTGATTATCTTCGGAATGCTCGCCAGACAGATCATGCATGCATGGCTGAAAGTCTCAAGTAATGATGTCATGTTCATCGTTTACCTTATGCTGCTTTCAGTTTACGTCATGGTCGCTTTCCGCAGTTCATCCATTAATTTTCTGCAAATGGCCGGGAGGCATCGACTGGTCGCCGTTTTATATGTTATTGAAAGCATTGTCAATCTCGGACTTAGCATTCTGCTGGTATTTCATTTCGGTGTTCCAGGAGTAGCGTTCGGAACGCTGATTCCCAACTTTATTATCAGTGTATTCATCGTTTTTCCACTTGCTGCAAAGTTTTGCGAACAGTCAATATGGAGTTATGTGTGGAGAGTCTATCTCCCGGCATTCATGATTGGCATCCCGGCTGCGCTATTCCTGAAATGGATTACCACCGTCATCCCGCTCAATGAATGGAATCTGCTGTTGCTGGTACTAGCGGGTCCGATCGCCGGCCTGCTTTATTTACTTCCTGGATGGGCAATATTCGTCAATAAAGCTGAAAAGACAAAAATATTGTCCGTGGTTCCATTTATTCCCCATGGCATCAAAAGTTTTCTCGGTGGCAGCGCTCCGGATGACTTAAATCCGTAAGCCATCAGTTTTAACTCACACGTTGCCAGATTCCAGTTCCAAACGTCTGACTCTCAGCATTTGCTTTTTCTAAAATCTAAATCAATGGTCTAAATAAATGGTCTCTGGTCTAAATAAATATGAAAATAAGCATGACAGGGTATTGACAGGATGCCGAAAATAGATTATAATCATAGCAGATAATATGAAAGATTTTCAGAAATAATGAAAGTAAGCCCCAAAAATAATATTGACGATATCGCCCGCGCAGCCGGAGTATCTATCAGTACTGTTTCGCGAGTGTTCAACCGTCGGCCTTATGTCAAGGATGAAGTCAGACAGAAAGTGATGGCGGCTGCGAACCGCATGGAATATTGTCCGAAAGTTACTGCGCGCCGGGACACGATTGCGATTGTCGCCGCCGGACTAAAGACAATGCAGAGTGGCAGCTATGATTCCGCAATTATCTCCGCGGTTGTAGAAAACGCGCTGGCGAACGGACTTAAAACTGAAATTGTGTCTTTATACGATATCGATCTGGTTTTTGAGAATTTTGTGCAGGCGGTAATCGGGATAACCTATGACAACGAATCTGTTGAAAAACTCAGAGCGATTAAAAATGCTCCAGTACTGATGATAAACAATGTTGTTGATGATTATCCATATGTTTGCACAGATCACAAAGGAGGGCTCAAAAAAGCGACTCAATATTTGATCGAGCACGGGCACTCCAGAATCGGGTTATATCTTGCATCACCAGCGGGTCCGACATGGGGTACTAATCAGAGACTTGACGGCTATCAGGAAGCGCTGAGCGAAGCAGGCATTCCTTTCCTGAAAGAATTGATCGGCGTCAGCCTGCCAAGGGTCTTTGAAGAAATGGCCAGGATTTGCCTTATCCACAATCCAACGGCATTTATTATCTGCGGCGAAGGACTGGCCATGCCTGCATGGTACACTCTGCAATTACTGAAAAAACGGGTCCCTGAGGATATTTCGCTGGTTCTATTCGAGTCCCCGGGCATAACGCCTTATTTGCTGCCGCGTCCGGCCATATTAAAACAGGACTTTGATTTGCTTGGCAAAGTTGCGATTGAAAAAATTAAACAGATCATCGCCGGAACTAATAAAGGGCGGATCGAAGTTATATTGCCAACAGAATTCATTGAAGGCGAAACAGTTAGACAACTAAAATAAAACCTGAAAAAGGAAGGAGACGGTCTTATGAAAAGAACAAATTTTACGCTCATTGAACTCCTGGTCGTGATCGCCATCATCGCGATTTTGGCCGGGATGCTGCTGCCGGCGTTGAACAAAGCGAGGGAAACCGCCAAGAAGGCATCCTGCGCCAGCAACCTTAAGCAGATCGGCTTAGGGTATATTGGTTATGCCGGTGATTACGCGGACTGGCTGGTGCCGGAGGAATTTCAAATGACCGCCGCCGGACCATGGGATAATTATTGCGGTTATTACTGGTCCCGTGTATTACAGGTGTTGAAATATACTGGCAAGAACAGCGGAGTCGCCGGTACCGGAGCTTTCAAGGTAGAAACAGCCCAGAAAGGCATCTTTGTCTGCCCGGCAGACAGAGCGCCTATTATGCGAAATAACCAATTCAGCATAACTGATTATTACAGTTACGGACCGAGCGCACACATTGCGAGTAAACCACAGTATAAAGACATGCTTACATCTACTCCAGCCAGTCCATACGCCGGAATGTCCGGATGGCTGACGATGGGACAGGTACAACGGCTGGCTAAGAAATCTTCCGGTGCCGTTTTAGTCGGGCCATCTTCCGCGGCTACAATACACGGAGGAGTTAATGCATCCAATTCGCCGTATGATCCGGTCAATCCGCAATACAACACACGTGCATTGCATAACAACACCGGAAATTTCCTGTTCGTGGACGGGCATGTGGCCAATCACAAATTTCCACTGGGCATATCTGGCGCACACAGTAATTTCCTGCGTCCATATGTATACGAAGCCGAGTAATGCCTTGAACTGACAATCAATCCCAGGCGCGAGTGATTCCGCACTGGGATTTTTTTTGGCAAAATTGATTTGACCGCACATAATTTTCCCGCATAATAATCTTTAATATTGCAAACAGGATATCCCGAGAAATGATTAGATTCACTGCTGTATTATCCGCTGCTATCGCTGCCGTGCTGCCGGTTTTCGCCGATACCACGCCAATGCCCGGGCTGGAACGCCAATCCGTCGCATGCTCAGTCGTAAATGGAGCATCCTACCGCTGTCTGCTGCTCTCCGGCAATATGGCGCCGGCTTTCGAAATCAAGGCCGGAAATAAGTGGATTTCGGCGGTTAAAAACGCAAAACTGATCGTCTGGAGCGACTCATGGTCAAGACTGTTTGAAGGTAATCTGGCATCTGTAAAGCCGGTAATAGAAGAAAAGCCCGATGGTTTATATGTAAGTTTTTCAGATAACAGTAATTCCGTCGAATGCAAAACCATCTATATTTTCAAGCCGGAAAGCGCGGAACTTTCCTATACGCTAAAATTGAAGAAAGACCTAACAAAGGTTCGCCGGATAACTGTAGAGATCAATCCGGAATGGACTTTTGCCGCCGGGGCTGGACTGTCATGCACCCGTCCTGATGGCGGCATCAGTTCTGTCAAAATTCCAGTCACCCCCGCCGCAAACTCCAAATATGAAATGCTGCTTTCAGGGCCGGTCGCATCGGCCAGGCTTGGCGGCATAAAAGACTTAGCTGACGCAGAAATTGGGATTAGCGGGCCTTTCGAAGCCAACTTTGAGCAGAACGGCGACCGTCTGCGCTGGCATGCCGGAATTATCAACAATCCAGCGAAAGACTTGAAAGCAGGGGAAACCATAACCATCAAGGTGGCACTGGCCTTTACTCCCGGCACGGCAGTAACGCAAAATGTTCTCAAGACCGATATTACGGTTGACGCCGGAAAACCGTCATGCCATATCAGCCCGTATGTTTTCGGGGTTCAAATGGGAGCTATCGGCTTCGGCAGCAGGACAAAGACTATGCGCCACCCGTATCAGAACAACTTCAAGTTTGATAGCGAAGCCAGGCAATACGCAATAGATGGCGGAGTAACTTTTTTCCGCGCATATCTTCATACATTGTATGACGTTCTTGGCGGCAGCGGTTCCAGCACTCAGCAGGACCCCATCTGCCCCGCTGACGGTGCGACGTGCAACTACGACAAGGCTGACTCTTTCGTGGAAGGCTTGCGCGATGCCGGTATTGAGCTGGTGCCGTGCGCGGCGCTATACTGTCCGCCGTGGCTGTCCACCCAGCGCCCCAGCGAAAAATACACCGGGCTCTGGATGATCCACCGGGCGCCGCCGAAGGATAACGCGAAATGGGCGGCTATCATTGCCGGACTGGTCCGCCACTGGAACATTGAAAAAAAGTGGGATATCAAACTGTGGATGCTGGGCAACGAACCTGACGACCATGTCCGTTACTGGGTCGGCGGAACACTGCCGGAATTCATTGAATACTTCAAAACCGCGGCCAAAGCCATGAAAGCCATCGACCCGTCCATCCGGATTACCGCTCCTGACCTGGCCAATCTTTATGCCAAAGCCTGGCCGGACAATAAACTTCTGTGGAAGGATGAATACGTAAAAGCCTGCAAAAATGAGCTGGACAGTTTCGCCTTCAATTGCTATAGCACTGACGACTTCACCGGACAGGTAAAAGACGCCCGTGCAACACTGGCGGCAAACGGGGCAGCCGGCAAAAGTATTTTCCTCGGAGAATACAATATCACTCCAGGCAATTACGACAACCCGGGGGTGTTCAACTTCACAGGGGCTGCGTTCCTGGCCCGCAGTATGAAAAGTATTATCGAAAACGGCCTGGACCGCGCCTCTTTCTACAGCTGGGATCAGCCGGAACTGGGGTTGCTGGAATGTAGCAGCGATGGTAAACTTGTTCCACGCCCGACCTATTATGCGTTCAAAATGCATGCCGCGCTGGGTAATTTGAAGAACGGCACGGTACTCGGCAATGCCTGCGGCAGCGATAAATTGGCCGTGTTGTCCACCCGTCATGACGATGGACGCGGCTATACGGTTGTCATTACTTCCGACAACCAGATCATTGACAAGGTTCAAGCAGAACTCAAATTCAAGGCCGCGCCCGGAGAATTCACCGTAAAGCAATACCAGCTCCTCCCCGATGCCAAAATAG
>CAIMFA010000812.1 GCA_903840185.1 uncultured Lentisphaeria bacterium
AAAGAACTGCGGTAGCAGGTAAAATTACAGCACGCTGATTATAGACAAAAAAGCCCGGTGCAAGTCCGGGCGCATTTATGTATTGCTTACGCTTCATGCAACCTGAATTCCCGAAAATATGTAACTATGTCTGGATGCTGACGCCGAATGCGTCCATGATCTTTCGCTGAATCGGATTGGTTTCGGTATAGAGCTGTCCGTAGCGGTGCGAGTATCTGATTTGTACCAGTGTTTCCATATCCTCCATTACTTCTCGAACGGTCAGGTTGCGCAGTATTTTATCGTCCTGGGTGACGTTTCGGATTTGACTTATATAAATCAGGGCCAGAAATTGCAGGAAAAGTCTGGCATCCATAGCGGCGGAACTATGAATACGCAGGCGTTTCATGTCAAGGTGGTTCTTCAGATCGTCAAAGCTGTTTTCGACCGCATCTTTAGCACGATAAACGTTCAATGCCTTCAGCGGCGCTTTGATCGCATTCGACATGATGCAGAAAAATCCGGCATAACGTTTCCGGTTTTTCTGTATTTCCTCATCGTTGAACGCAATTTGCAATCCGCGTTTCGGAGTCTCCTTAATGATAAAGTAGCGCTGATAATATTCTTCATGTTCCTTGAGCTTCCTGCCGCTGGTGAGTTCTTCCTTGTATTTGAGCAATTCACGTGTGAAACGATCGAACTCGGAAGCCGCCTGCTGCGCATTATAGTAGATGTGAAGATACGAACGTCTTCCGCTCTCGCCCCATTTATGGAGCACGGTCTGAACATAGAGTGATTCGTCATCGTCTATCTGCAGATAATTGGCAGGAGACTGAATAGTTTCATAATAGCGGTCGATTATTTTTTCCAGCCATTTACGCCCGGCCGGCACCGCGATTGTAAATTTGTGCCGGCGGCTGAAAAGCCCGTCAATATTCAGTTCGCTGTAAAAACCGCGATCCAGCACGAAATGCATTCCGGCTCCCCCGAGAAAATCCAGTGACTGCATGGTGGTGTTCAGTGTCGCCACGTCGGTAATGTTGCCGGGCATGCGACGGTAATACGCAGGCAGCCGGCTGTTCTGTCCGAACAGCATTGCCAGATTGATCTGCGGCAACGGCTCTTTATCACGGTTGTAGCCGTATTTGACGTACTCGTTGTTTTCAGAATACGAAGATACCGAAGTGATGTCGTAACAGAGGTAATCCTGCTCAAGCAGCTTGGACAGCCAGAGCGATAGAAATTGCTGCCTGGCATCTTCCGTGATACGCGGCAGCAATTCGCTGATCCGCTGACTGAGCAGGAGTTCGCCGTAAGGATGCAGGTGTCCAACGCTCCACTGTTCGCAGTGCGACAATGCCAGCCCTTTCTGGACAATGAAGTACACCATGCTTAACATCGCAGCATGGATTTCCGGAAAACATTTTTTCAGCATGACATCAAGGCCGGTCTGCTCCGTCAATTTTTCCAGCAGAAGATGCGGTCCGGCGACCAGCGCCTTCGCCGTTACTTCGGGAGCGGACGCGGCACGTTTGGCTGTTCCGGCAGTACGCTTCGATGGAATGACTTCGCCGGTCTCCTTGTCCAGTCTGCCCAGGCACACCTGCTTGTTGGCTGGACGCTTTTTGGCTTTGTCCCAATAGCTTTCAACTGAATAGACATAAGTTACGCCGGTCTTCTTGTTGTGGTGATGTGTACGGCTTGCCATATGATTTTTTCACTCCATAGTTACTTTTTAGATAAATGTAACTATGTTTATGATAAAAAGCAACTGCCGTTTTATTGATTGTTGATTTATTTTCAAGTGGTTAGGTCAGGACGTAGTTACATCTTCACGGGAATTCAGGATCCAACTGACCAGGGAAAGACAAAAGGGATTGTGGAAAGACCAATAGCCAAAAGCAAGACTGGTTATTGGATATTGAAATTAGGTTTTAGGTTTTAGGTTTCCGGCTGTTAAAACTTGGACATTGGATATTCCG
>CAIMFA010000813.1 GCA_903840185.1 uncultured Lentisphaeria bacterium
AGGTATCGGGATTTCGTCCTGCGGACGACCAGCACTTTCGTTGCTGGACCCCGACCCGGTGCAACCGGGATGGTAATTTAAGCGACCCAAGGGTCGGGGAATTGAACCCCAACGGATTAAAGGAAAGGAATATCATGAGCCGTACAAGTTTTATGTTCTCCGCAACCGCGGCAGCACTGAGCGCGTTTCTCCAATTCAGCGCCATGGCTGTCGACCCGGTCAAAGCCGATCCCGTAAAGATACAGCTTGCAACCGACCATCAGGACGCCCTGTATAAATGCGGCGAAAAGGCAATATTTCAGGGTACTGTTACTAAGGCCGGTCAACCCCTGACCGCCGGCAAAGCGACCGTGAAACTCAGCAATGACGGCATGAAAACTATCTCCACGCAGGAAATTGATCTCGCCAAAAAGAATCCGTTCAAAGTTGAAGGTACTATGACCGGGCCGGGCTTTCTGCAATGCGCGGTGGTATTGGATAAAGACAGAGGCTATGCCGGCGCCGGGTTTGATCCTGAAAAAATTCAACCGGCGGCCCCAATGCCGGAGGATTTTAAGAAATTCTGGGACGACGGAATCCGGGAACTGGATAAGATCCCGCCGGATGTAAAGCTGGAACCGCTTCCAAAATACTCCACTCCCCAGTTTGATTGCTTCAAAATCAGTTTCGCCAACATTGACAATACCCGTATATACGGCTTCCTCTCTGTCCCGAAAGACAAAAAAGGGACGTTCCCCGCACTGGTTAATGTGGCCGCCGCCGGTCCCGGCCATTGCACCCCGGACACTGGATGGGTAAAAGGCGGCGTGATTATGCTGCTTTTGAACGTACATCAGTATAACCCGCCGACCGATGCCGCGGAAATCAGGAAGATATACGACGAACTGAATAAACCGATGCTCTATTGTCTCCAAGGCGCGCCGGACCGGGACAAATACTATTTCAAGAAATCAATTCTCGGCATTAACCGCGCGATTAACTGGCTGGCGGAACGCCCCGATGTGGATAAAGAGCATTTTGTAATGTTCGGCAGCAGCCAGGGCGGAGCATTTACCCTGATCATGTCCGGCCTGAATAAAAATATCAAAGCAGCCTCGGCTAATGTTCCCGCCTTGTGCGATCATGCCGGTTATAAGCTGGACAGAAGCCCGGGCTGGCCCCGGATAGTTTCCAATAACGATCCGGAGAAATTGAAGATGTCCGGATATTTTGATGCCGTCAATTTCGCCCGCAGCATCACCTGCCCGATAATTTTCTCAGTAGGTTTTATTGACACCATCTCTTCGCCCAGTTCGGTCTATGCCGCCTACAACATCATCCAGTCGCCCAAAATGATTTTTAACGAACCGGACATGGGACACTCTCAGTCAAAGCGCTTCAGCGCATATCAAAACGAATGGCTGAAAGGCAAACTCGGACTGAGCCAGGAAACTCCACCTGTGAAAAAATAGTTCCAGCTAATCTTTAGCGATATTAATATTAATCCCGCATATGTAATGGCAGTGCCGACGGGGGAAGGTGATCTGGATTACCCAGCTTTTTTCAAGACTTTGCTGAAAAACAATTATCAAGGTGTAGTCTCCTATGAAATGTGCTCGCCCTTGCGAGATGACGGAGATCTTAAAACTCTTGAAAAATACGCCGGATCCTTCCTGAAATATATGGGGCAATTTCGCTGACCGGTCTTTGCGTTTTTGTATGAAAGCATCAGTCTGAACAGAAATCGATAACATGGAGAAACAGTATGTTGAGTTTTGAAAGTACCTGGAAAGAAATTGAAGACGCCAAGTCTGAAGGCGCCGTTATCGGCATAGGAGCCATAGAACAGCACGGCATCCATCTCCCGCTTAATGTGGATTGCATGAGCGCCGATTATCTTGCGCGCGGCATTGCGAAAGAATTCGGCTGGTATTTGCTGCCGACAATGCCGTACGGATGCAGCTCGGAGCACATGGGTTTTCCGGGCACAATGACTATGCGCTCCGCGACGCTGATAGCTTTCTTTAACGATATTGCCGATTCTCTCAGATATCACGGAATATCAAAGCTGGTCATTGTCTCCGGACATGGCGGAAACTGGTTTTTGAAAATGATGTCCAGAGAAATGAATTTTCAGAGAAAAGACATGAAGGTCATTGTGATAAATACCGATCGCTGGTTTTATCCAGTTTTACAGCAACTGACAAAAGACGCTTCGCTTCATCATGCCGGAGAGCACGAGACCGCCATCGCGGAGTTCCTCCATCCGGAACTGGTCAAAAGCCCCATCCCGGATGATGACAATCCTGACTATGGTTTTGATATGCTTGATCTCGTTCAGTCCCGCCGTCTGGCGGCTGGCGGCCACTGGGGCTTCCCGTCGAAATCAACGCCGGAAAAAGGACGAATCTTACTGGAGCGCGGGCTTGAAAGCGCTGTTGAGTATCTCCGCTCTCGTCTCCAACTGATTGACAAACTTCACATGGACAATGATTCAAAAAATGATTAGTTGCCGCATATGAATAGAACTTTTGAAAAAAAAGTCGAAAAACGAAAGAGAGAAAATCAACAAAATTCTCTCACGGAATCAAGGAGTTATATAAGGAAATGATAAAATGAGACTAATATTATTGAATTTGGTTATCCTGATATTGGCAACTTCTGCGAGAACTGAAGATATTATAGCAGGGCTTAGCAAGGAGCAATTGAAAAAAGAAGCTGGCAACATAAAGATTGAAAAAGGAGACAATGCTATTTTGACGAAAAACGCCGTCAAACTCACTGCCGACATCAATCAAGTTGTTTCCCTGCCCAATAAAAGTGTTTTAGTTGATGAGAATAAAGCTGACTTAGTTATTCTTCATCCTGATTCAATCGCAGGCAAAGCCGCCGCCGACCAGATTATAGAATCCATTAGAAATGTGACCGGGGTTACTGTTCCAGCCAAAGTAGGCGGCATTGATGACTGGAATCCGGCAACTCACGCAATCATGCTGGGTAATATTTACAATAATTGCGCTTTGCGCGTCCTCTATGCCAGACAAATGACACTGGTCGACGAGTTTTTGCCAGGCTCCAGAGGCTACACGGTGGAATCTGTCATTGAACCATTTCGTGCCGGCGCTGATATTATTGTTCTCGGAGCATCGGACGATACCGGCTTGAAACTGGCCGCCGCAGCATTTATCAATAAAATCAAACAATTTGGACAAAAAGGAAAACTCGAACTTCCTGTAATTTTCGAAACTAAATACACGGCCAAGATCGGTCAGCTCAGATTTGACTCCAACTATATTGAAAAAGGTATTGCTGATGCTCATAATCGGTTAAAAGAAGGAGTACACATGTCGCTAGGCAAAAAACTTGCCGAAATAGGCAATAGGTATCGTCTTAACCGTAATTCACTCGATGCCAGACTCTATGTCGCAGTTGCTAAAATTTATCTCGCCAGTGCCAAAGCTGATCCGCGTAAATTTGACGGACAGTGGGGTTTTGACAGCGACTTTGCCTCTTCCGAAGCAATCACGGGCTGGGATTTAATCGAACACGACCCGGCGCTAAGCGCCGAAGATCGTTTACTCGTCAGCAACATGATTTTGCGCTGGCTCAATGAAGCGATTTTCCCCGAGGCATTTAATGGACGCAATACTGATGGTCCAGTCAGCAACCACTTGACTTTCGCTGCACTTGGTACGCTGATGGGTG
>CAIMFA010000814.1 GCA_903840185.1 uncultured Lentisphaeria bacterium
CCGCGAGAATCTCAATGCCGCGCAAATGCTCTTTCTGCCGCGCTGCCCGAAGGTATTCCTGGAAGACGAACTGGAGCCTCCGCCGTCCGAACTGCTCCGTATAAATCTCGCCGACCTGGTTGCCTTTTTCGTAATCCGGCTAAATATTTTCTGACGAAAAGATTGATGATCCGGCCTTCGATTGAAGATATTCCGGAAATCGCGGAAAGTGAAAAATTTGAATTGAACGGGCTGGATAAATATAAAATCGCGGAAAAAATAATCCGGGATAATATCGCGATATGGCGGGATGGCGGACATGAAATTCTGCGCGAACGGCTGAAGCGGGTTTACCAGGCGTCCGGAGCGCTTTCCCCGGGTGCTTGGGGGGAGCAGCAGTTTGAAGCGCTGTTTCTGGAAACTTCGGTTTTTGTCGGAAAACTTTCCCCGCATGTGCGCAATAAAATCGCGCCGCTCACGGCGGACATCACTTTTGAAAACGGGGTTTCGATGTTTGTCCGGCTGGATGATATTTATTTTGATGAACAGCAGGCACCCTGTCAAATGCTGTTCAGATATGCTAACTTGAAGGATTCCGATATGATCCGCGCCGCGATTTTTAATCTGGCGGCTGGTTTTGAGCCAATAGTTAAAGCTGCCGGAGCACCGCTGAACACCATCCTGGCCGGAAAGGACAAGTATTGTTCTTATGCTGCGGTATCTCCTGAAACAGCCGTTGTAGAGCTCGGACTGCTGCTGGATATGTTTATTAGCGGATTGTGTAAACCGCTGCCGTTTTTCCCGGAATCATCCTCTGCTTATTATCGCTCTTTCCGTAAAGACGGCGACCGGAAGAACGCTCAGGATGCGGCAGTCAAAAAGTGGGAATCGGATTTCGCTGGCGGTTCTGAGTCGCAGGATGATTATTTCAAGTTTTTTTACGGGTCGAAGTTCCCTTGCGGCGAAGAGTTTGAAGAAACCGCAATAGCGGTCGGCGACCTGCTGCAGCTTGACAAGACGAAAGTTGACAACAGTAAACTTGAAAAGGAGGGCTCAGATGCGTGAATTCGATCTTTTGAGCCAGCCTTTACTGGCTGGAACGGTCAGCCTGATTGAAGCCAGCGCCGGAACCGGCAAGACTACCGCCATTGAAAATTTGTTTATCCGTCTGCTCCTTGAAGGCATTGAACGCGACGGCGAAAATATTGCGCTGGAAGTTAAGCAGATACTGGTAGTGACCTTTACCGAAGCCGCCACTGCTGAACTGGTGGACCGGGTGCGCCGGAATATTTTCCGGGCAATTGAACTGCTGGATGCCAAACTGGTTATTGACAATGTCAATTATCTGGATAAGAAACCGGAGGAGATTTCTGATATTCTGATCCGGCTGCTGGTAAATTTTCTGACGAAGGATGATGAATCAGGCGGACCGGACAGAAGAAAGATGCATTACGCGAACCATCTGCTGCATGTCGCGCTGTCAGATTTCGATGAGGCGTCTATTTCCACTATTCACGGCTTCTGTTCAAGAATGCTTAACGAATTCGCGTTTGAAAGTGGAGTGCCGTTCGGAGCCGAACTCATCGCCGATGACCGGTTATTGATAGATGAGGTCGCAGCAGATTACTGGAGACAGCATTTTTATGCGCCTGGCTCAAAATTGAAATGCGCCGCGGCCGAAGCCGGCGGATTGACCCCGGCGGAGCTTTCACTCCTGGCCAGAAATATTCTTAAAGCTCCGGAAATTAAACTGTCAGGCGAGGAAAATATTCCTGATGCGGCTTGCGTCTATGCGGATTTAGATACAGCGTGCGAACAGTTGTCGGATTTCTTTGTTTCCCGCAAAGCTGAAATATGCGGATTGCTGCAGAACAATCAGGATATTTTCAAAGCGGATTTCAGGCGGGGCTTCCCCGATGCGTTTGCTGCGCTGGGAGCCGGACTGGAAAATAAAGACTTTGCTTCTATTGTCAGCGCAATTGACTTTTTTGCTCCGGAAAATTTCTCGGAAAATCAGCAGAAGAGAAAAGTATGGAAGGTCACAGACGGTCTGATGCCGCCGGTCATTGCGGAATTGCTAAAGCTATGTAAAGAATTCAAGCAGGCGGCAGACGATTTTTGCGTGGCGGTCAAGATTGGTTTTGTACGTTATCTGCGTGATTCAGGCACGCTGAAGATGAAAAAACGGCAGTTGCAGGTGCAGTCTTTCGACGACTTGCTGTCCGATATGCATTGCGGACTAAAAACCCAGCCATTTTTCGCCGCCCGTATACGTCAGCGTTTCAAGGTGGCGCTGATTGATGAATTTCAGGATACTGATCCGGTGCAGTACGATATTTTCCGGCTGATATTTCAGGATAAATCAACGCTGATGCTGATGGTCGGCGATCCAAAGCAGTCTATTTATGCTTTCCGCGGCGCGGATATATACTCTTACCTGCATGTAGCAGGCGGCATGAACAGTGAATGCCGCACCACCCTTAATAAAAATTTCCGGTCATCCGGCCGTTTGCTCGAAGCATTCAACACGGTTTTCGGCACGGAAAATCCGTTTGTCGAAAAAGATATTGTTTATCTGCCGGCGGAGTCCGGCAGGGAACCGGACCGGCTGGTAATTGACGGAGAAGACATTGCTTCTTCTCCGCTGAAATTATGGATGCTGGAACCGGGAGCAGATCTGGGTCAGCTTCCCAGAAAGAAGGCGGTAGACAGCCTGCGCAAAGCGGTCGCCTCCAAAATCGCCTGGATGCTGACCATGGCCGGAGAAATTAATCCGGCTGGACAGCCCCGCGCCAGATTTGAGAAGGTTAAATCCGCAGTTGAATGCAAACCGGTGAAAGCGTCTGATATCGCGGTATTGACTGACTCCAACCGGGAGGCCAGACAGATGCGGGAGGCGCTGGCGGATGCGGGGGTTCCTGCCGTGCTCCAGAATTCCGGCAATATCTTTGCTACTGACGAGGCCGCTGAATTATATCATGTATTGCGCGCGGCGGCTGAGCCGGGGCGCGATCCGCTGCTGCGCACCGCACTGGCTACGGCAATGTTCGGATTCAATGGCGAAGACATCGCCGGACTTGACGATCCGGCTGGAGATTCAGGAGAACCTGAAATCGAACTCTGGCGGCGGCGGTTTCTGGATTTTAACATCTTATGGCGGGAAAAAGGTTTTGTTCAGATGTTTTTCAGGATGCTTCATGAAGACGCGGTTCATTCCACCAGGAGGTTGAGCATCCGCGAAAATCTGCTGGTGCTGCCGCTGGGCGAACGGCATTTGACTGACCTGCTGCATCTGGGGGAACTGCTGCACCAGGCTTCACGCGGCGGAGCGCTCGGTTTGAACGGCCTGATCGCATGGCTGCATGAACGCATTCTGCGTCCGGAGGATAACGAAGAACATGAGCAGCGGCTGGAAAGCGATGATGACGCCGTCAAAATCATGACAGTGCATAAGAGCAAAGGGCTTCAATTCCCGATTGTATTCTGTCCATTCTCCTGGAACAGAGGATTTTACTACAAGGAATATTACGCGAACGACAGGAAAGAGGAGAATGATTTCTTCTTTCACCTTCAGGATAAAAACGGCAGTTATAAACTGCTTTTCGAGTCTGGATATGGCGATCTGCCGGTCAACCGTATCCGCTACCGCCGGGAAAAACTGGCGGAATCGCTGCGCCTGTTATATGTGGCGCTGACCAGGGCTAAACAGTTCTGCTGTGTCGCCTGGGGCAGCATTAAAGAGACCGAGGACAGCGCTTTGATGTATTTGACGCGTGACTGGCCGGACGCGGATATCCGGAGTTATTTTGAACAGCATGGCAAGGAGCTGATTCCGGGACAAGGCGAGAATCGCTCGAAATGGGAAAATAACAGCGCGATCAAGCTGGAAAAACCGTTTGCTGATACAGTCCGCTATGAATCTGAGCGGAAGCCGTTGCAGCTTGAAGCGAAACAGCAATCGCGGCCGATTCCCGCCGACTGGGGTATCATGAGTTTTTCCAGCTTGTCCGCCGGAATCCATACCGGCAAAGATCAGTCTCCGGGCTGGGATGACGGCAGCGCTTCGCCGGGGCCGCTGGAGGAAGCGGCTGCCGCTGATAATGAGCCGGAATCGCCGTTGGCTGATTTTCCCGCCGGGCCGGTTTCCGGCGATTGCATCCATGAGATTTTCGAAGAACTGGATTTTACTGTGACTTCGGATGCCGGCTGGCGGATGCTGCCGGATGTGAAGAAGCTGATCAGCGATAAATTGCAGAAATTCGGACGGGTGGACAGTGCCCGGTTTGATGACAGTCTGACTGAACGCGGCTTGATGATTGGCGATATGCTGGCAAATGTTCTGAACACTCCCCTGACAGCCGGAGGCGGAACCTTCCGTCTGGCGGAAGTCCCCCGGCAGAAGCGCGTTTCCGAAATGGAATTTTTCTTCCAGGTTGCCGATCCGGTGCGTCTGGCGGAATTGTCAAAATTATTGCAGCGCAATTTTCATCCTGAGACGGCCGCCGGATTTGAACATACTGGCGGCAAAGCGCCGCGGCGGGGTTTTATGAACGGCAAGATTGACCTGTTTTTTGAACATGGCGGCAAATACTGGATTGCTGACTGGAAGACCAACTGGCTGGGACGCAAGTACAGCACTTATAACCATGCCGCACTGAGCAGTGATATGATTGCTAACTCTTATCTGATGCAGGCCGCTATTTATGTGCTGGCGGTGGATAAATTCCTTAAATCCAGAGTGCGTGATTATGACTATAACCGCCACTTCGGCGGAGTATTTTATCTTTTTGTCCGCGGAATGGACGGAAAGAGGCCGGATCAGGGTGTTTTTACAATGCGGCCGGAACTTGATTTTATCCGTGAACTGGCGGAAATATTTCCTGGAGGTGCGCTATGAATTCAGGCAGAATCGCATTAATTGAATCGCTGCGCGGAAAAGGATTGTTCTGCGACGCCGACATTAACTTCGCGCGGTTTATCTGCCGTGAAGCCGGGGCGGACGCCGGATATGAACTTTATCTGGCGGCGGCTCTGGTCAGCCATGCAATTCTCGTCCGCAAGCATATTTGTCTGGACTTGACGATGCTTTCAGTTGATTTGAACAGCTGGTTTTCCGATTTGACTGACGCGGGGCAGGGGGCTGAGTCTCTCCGCCATGAACTGCGTTCGCTGCCGGTTCCGGCGGAATGGCTGAAGAAACTGCTTGACTGCAGGCAGGTCACCGGCACGCCCGGCGAATTTAAGCCGCTGATCATCAAAGACGACCTGATTTACCTTTACCGCACCTGGCAGTGCGAACAGCAGCTGGCGCTGATGATAAAGTCCCGCTGCGGAGTTGATCCCGCTTTTAATATCGGTACCGTTGCCGGACGGATAAAGGCGGTTTCAAGCAGATTCTTCTCAGGGGCGCTGTTTGAACAGAATATCGACTGGCAGCAGACTGCCGTGTTTGCCGCTCTGCGCAATCGCTTTTCGATTATCACCGGCGGCCCCGGCACCGGGAAAACGACGGTGGCGGCGGCGATTGTAGCTCTGCTTTTTGAACGTGATTTATCACTGCGGATAGCCTTGTGCGCGCCTACCGGCAAAGCTCAGGCGCGGCTGCAGGAATCGCTGCTTACCGAAACCGGAATATTGAACTGCCGGAGCGAGGTTATTGAAAAGACCGCGGCGGTTCCGTCCTGCACGATTCACCGGCTGCTCGGCGCACGTCCTGATTCGGAGGAATTTAAGTATAACCGGCAGAATCAGCTGGCGCTGGATGTGGTGATTGTTGATGAAGCGTCAATGATTTCTCAGGCGCTGATGAGCGGCCTGCTGGAAGCGCTGCCGCCGCAGGCGAAAGTAGTGCTGCTCGGAGATATGGATCAGCTGGCTTCGGTCGAATCCGGCATGGTGCTGCGCGATTTGTGCCTGGCATCCGAAATCAATCATTTCTCGCCTCAATTCAGCGCGGTGTTCGACCAGGCGGTAAACAGCGCCATGCCGGCGCTGCCGCCTGCCGCCGGGACTTCATCGCTGTCCGACTGCACGGTTGAATTGCAGATCAGCCGCCGTTTCGATCCGGGTAAAGGCATCGGCCTGGTGGCGTCAGCAGTTAAAGCGCTGCCCGCATCTCCGGAGAATACGGCGATTGACGCGATTATCAGAGCCGCCTGTTCAGATTCCACCGGACAGATCAACGTATCGCAGCTGCCTGATTTCAGGAAGGGCGGCCTGGAAAAAGCTTTGAGCGAGCTGCTGCACGGACAGCGGGTGAATCTGGGCGATTCGCGGGAAAAAATGTTCATGCAGTATTTAAATGCGGAAAATGTTGAAGCCGCCTACGAGATTTTCCGGCGTTTCCGGATTCTATGCTCACACCGGCGCGGTATGTATGGCGCGGAAACCGTCAATCTGCTGGCCGAAAAAATCATCCGCAGTCAAAACAATCCAGCTGACTTTTATAAAGGCAAACCGGTGATGATTACCGAAAACTGTCCCATTCTTAACCTGTTCAACGGTGATATCGGCTTGATCTGGCCGGATGAAAATAACCGCCTGAAAGCATACTTCCCCGGCCGTGACGGACAGCAGGGCAGCGGCTTTTTCTGCATCGAGATTTCAACCCTGCCGATGTTCGAAACGGCGTTTGCCATGACGGTGCACAAGTCGCAGGGCTCAGGGTTTCAGAATGTCCTGCTGATTCTGACCCCTGATCTGAATTCCCCGGTTCTGACCCGTGAACTGGTTTACACGGCGATCACCCGCGCCGAAAAGCACGCCGATATCTGGAGTTCGCGCGAAATTCTCGCCGCGTCAATCCGCCGCCGCACCCGCCGTTGTTCCAGGCTTCAGGATTACATATCTTGATTTGTGTCTGGAATTATTTCTGCTATAGTTAAATGGTTTTAATATTAACAATGGAGATTTAAGCTATGGTTTATGATACACACATACACATAATGGATGAGAAGGTAGAGCCGGCGAAGTTCAGCAAAAAACTGAGACAGGCGGGGATTGATGGCTGTGTCCTGCTTTCGCAGCCGCCGAAAAGTTTTTATCATCATTCGTACTGCTTTTCTCAAAAGGCATCCGACCGTCTTGACAATCTTTTTACATGGTGCGGGCAGAGTGAAAACCTGTTTCCTTTTTTCTGGATAGATCCCCTTGAGAAAAGCGCATTGAAGCAGGTAAAAGCGGCGGTTAAACGTGGAGTGATGGGGTTTAAAGTGATTTGTGACTATTATTATCCATATGACAAGCGGGCGATGGAAGTTTTCAGATTTATCGCTGAAAATAAAAAACCGATTCTTTTTCATTCCGGGATATTGTGGGACGGCAAGATGTCATCTATTTACAATCGTCCAGCCGGTTTTGAGGCATTAATTGAGATCAGCGGATTGAAATTTGCGCTGGCTCATATTGCCTGGCCATGGTGTGATGAACTTATTGCGGTCTATGGCAAATTTCAACAGGCTTATCTTGCCAGACCGGATTTGTCGGTGGAGATGTTTGTTGATATTACTCCCGGTACGCCTGCGATATTCCGCAAAGACGCGCTATATAAACTTTTCAAGACTGGTTATGACATTAAAGATCATGTGCTTTTCGGCACTGATGGTTTTACGAGCACTTTTGACGTTAAACAGATCAAAACTATGATCAGTACTGACAGAAGAATCATGAATGAACTTGACTTGCCGCAGGCTGCAATAGATGGCGTTTTTTTGAATAATTTTAAAAGATTTGTCGGGATTGCCTGAGCTATACTCTGCGCGGTTGAAAATTCATCCCGCGACTGCGGGATTGCGATCTTTTTAGGAGTTGTGAAGAAATAAGTGGTACTTTTATACGCAGGTATTCGGGAGAAATTCC
>CAIMFA010000815.1 GCA_903840185.1 uncultured Lentisphaeria bacterium
CGTATGAAAATATTCTGCAATATTGGAAATTCAGTAGTTGATTTTGCCGCCGCTGAATTAGTATCGTATGTATCGAGGCTCACGGGAAAAAAGACGAAAGTTGTTTATGGTGGAGGTAAGCCGGAAAGCGGTGATGTTGTGCTAGTGCTGGTAGATAATCCGGAGATTTATAGCCCAAAACAGATTAAAGCGCTGATTCCACTGATAAGACATGACGGTTTTATCCGCGGGGTATGTTCCGGTGTCTGCTATATATCTGCCCGCGAGGCGCGCGGTATTCTTTACGGCGTGTACGATTTGCTGGAGCGTGAATGCGGCGTGGTGTTTGCCGGGCCGGGGATGGAATATCTGCCGGACGCGGGGAATGTTTCGTTGAGCGGCCGCCCCGCCGTGCATAATCCCGCGCTGCCCGTGCGTTTTATCGGATTTCATGCGTTTGATGATGCGGCGGCGCTTCCAGGCATTTTCGATTGGATGGCGAAAAGGAAATTTAATGGTCTGCAGATGTTTGCCAACCACTATATGGAGAATCGTGAGGTTGTTCGCCGCGACGCGGCGGAAAAGCGGGGAATGCAGCTTGATATCGGCGCGCATTCCGCATTTTTCTTTTTACCGCCGGACAAGTATCTGATTTCGCATCCGGAATATTATGCGAAGAATACGGAAGGCAAACCGAAACAGCTTTGTTACTCCAATTTTTCCGCTGCCGATGCGCTGGCGGAACGTGTTAACGCCTTTCTTGACGATAATCCGGAGGTCGCGGTGGCGGGGCTTTGGCCTGAAGACGGTTTTGTTGAATGTTCTTGCCGGAACTGCGCTAAAAAAAATCTTGCGCGACTTGTGTACGAGTTTGTTTCACGGGCGGCTTCATCTATCGCCGCCCGGCATCCGTCGGTACTGATTAATCATCTCGCCTATCTGAACAGCACATGCCCGCCTGAAGGCGTTGCACCGTTGCATGACAATGTGCTGGTGAACTTCTGCGACTACTGGGACAGGACGGTTAACCGTCCCGTCTATGATTACCGTTACGGTTGTAAGCCGCTCAAGGATGAGCCGGAGAGTGCGGAGTACAGGAAGACTGGCGCCCGTTTCCGTGACCACAAGGAGATTTGCGGGGAGATGATTGCGTGGACTAAGTTAACAAAGCATCCGACGGTGTTTTCATACTACTCAGACCTGATTATGAAGCAGCGTCTTCTTACAAATGTCGGGAAAAGCATCCAGCGGGATATGCGTTATCTTCACGCATTGGGTTATGATGGATTTGTTGACTGCTGCTGTCATCCGCATGAGTGGACGGCGATGGCGTGGAACCTTTTTGCCCTTGGCGAATTTTCCTGGGACTTTGAAATGGAATATGACGAAGTTTTTAAAAGGTTTTGCCGCGGCGCATTTGGCAAAGCCGGAACGGCGGCCGGTCAAAAATTCTACGGACTGCTTGAGGAGTTGGAGAATGAGCCGTGCCTGCTAGGATTCAATGTATTGGATCTGCTGCACCGCAACCCGAGGGAAATCGCTTATTTTGCGGGAGTGATTTCGGAACTTGTCAAACCTTGCGAAGAGCAATTTTCATCTATTCTGCGCATGATGAGGGACGCGCTTGACGAACTTTTATCGAAAAATGCGCCGGCCGGGACGATTAAGAGCTTATCCGTAAATAACTCCTAGTTTTCTATATATTATCATGGATGCTGTCAAATGAAGCAGCGCCTCATAATTGGCGGACTTTTTCTCAAATCTCACCAGGACTTTCCTGAAACGATTGA
>CAIMFA010000816.1 GCA_903840185.1 uncultured Lentisphaeria bacterium
GTGTCACGGGAAAAACATCTTTACTCCATGATTCATCATCAGGGGTGTATAATTTTTTTATATTTTCATATGTAGTCACCTTGTCTGATGGATGATATTCACCGCGATGATCCCAGAAATCGGCACGATTAATAGTGATATTGATACTGTCACTTCCCCAGATGAGCGCTCCGAATAACCCATTCCCCATAGCAATTCCAGTATGCGGACGAGGCAGCGGAAATAAGAAATCTATTTTTTGCATAATCAATTTTTCCCTGTCATAAATTCATCTTCACCAGCAGTGATTTTGCAGGATCATCTACGAAAAAGCCATCCAGTTCAGGTCCCTGCTGAATGAATCCAGATGCGTTGTCGAGCATTTTTATTTTCCACCAGCCAGCGGGCAGATGGCTTTTAACGCGATCTACTTTAAATACTGCGTAACCTGATCCTTTTGCAGCCACTGTCCCGTCAGGCGCAATCAACTCGGACTTTGTTGTCTGAACATAGAAATTGATATACAAAGTAAAAGCAGTCGTTTTCTCCGGAACATAAAAATAGAATGGGGTGGCTGGTTTACCATTGTAAGTAAAATACAGACCGCGCTTTGCAAGACGTCTCCCGAAAGCATACCGTACCAGAGCAGACTTGATTATTGTCCAGCTCGAACCGGATCCTTTAGTTGCGAGCGGCATGTAGGCCACACAGTACAGCTCATCTTTTTTTACAGGGAAACGGATTTGTCCATTGCGCGCAATCGCAGTGACAATTTTTTTACCGCGCCCGTCAAAAACATGATAATAGCCTATTTCCGGCAAATATTCCTGGCCGGTGGACTTGTTGATTGCAAGCCGGTACTGAAGTTGCAGGTTTGCCTCGCCGTCGGAATCGGCAAGACAAATGATTTCCATGCTGCCTCCGTAAAAAGTCTCTGTATGAGGTTCGGCATTAGGCAATGCTTCGGCAGCAGCTGCTTTTAGCGGCTTCCATTCCCGAGTCAAGGACATGGCTTCAGGCGGGGTGTCAACCAGTCCCCGCAGAGCTCCGCCGGAATAACCGGAATCAACCAGACGCTGGTAATCCGCAGAGGACAAATACAGCGGCGAATGTATATCTTCTTCAATCAGTGACATGGTTACCAGGTGATAGTAGAGTATCTTCAAATTATTTTTCAGTATTGAGAACCGCCATTGTTCTCCGGGAGTATTGACTCCGGCGGCAGCCTCGCGATAACAAGCTTCGTACTCTGCCCAGTGTGCTGCATACACAGCCCGCATCATTTCCGGACTCATATTGTGCCCGATATTACCATGCATTGAAGTAACGAATTCCCGCATGCCGGTGTCAGACAAACGATAAATTTTTTCTATCGCTTTGCCACCTGCGCCATAAGCCCTGCTGCAGAATTCTTCCAGCAATGCAGAAGGATCGGCGTCCGGCTTCCAAAGCATTTGTGATACAATCCAATTATACGGAGCGTTGGCGCCCATCGGATTGCTGTAAAAATATGCCCCGATGTAGTTCATATCCGACAGGCGCTGAAATGTCGATTTCATTACCTCCGGATATGGTGACATTGGAGCACCTGCCCATTGCCTGACCCAGAAATCAAGTCCATAATAGAATTGTTTTTGAAATACACCATTCCAGGAATCTATCCAGCGTTTCCAGTTATTATTGATCGGTTCATATAAGCGCACGGGACCGTAAGCCGTATGTAATGGTGCCATTCCAGCGAGAAAATTGTCTGGAAACAGCGCCGGCTTTACGCCGCGCGGAATAAATTCATAGTTCTGATAACACAGTCCATTAACATATATATCCGGAGCAAGAGTCTTGATTTTCTCTGCTGTATTACGATAAAAATCCAGCACGAGAGGAGTCCAGCTTTTCTCATTAGAATCGCCTCGCGCGCAAGATCCTTTCTCTTCCTGAGTCAGAGTGTAAACCCGTTTTTGGCAGTCGGAACAATAACAGGACGGACCACCGTCACTGACTCCAACACACCAGATGTGACGCAAAGGATGGGCACGATAAAGTTTTAAAACCCGGCGGGAAACGTCTTCTGGAAGTTCAGGATTAGACAGGCAGAGCATTATGTTGCTCGCAGTTGGAGCCATGCGTTTTCCATTGCGCGACATTGAAAATATATCAGGATTATTTTCAAATGCTTTCATGCAGTCGGATACTGCTGCCGCATCATCCGCACCAGCATTAGGATAAAGGAAATCCCAGCCATGATCAGTAACATCTAGCTTCCACTGGGAATTCAATGTCCGGTTACGCCGGGCGTAGTCATACGATTCACTAGCGGAACCTCCGCCTGCAAAGAAATTCCGATATTGGAATTTCGGGGTAAATGAAATGTCCAAACGGCTGACGGTAAAGTCAGGATTTTTCGGCGGGAAATACGTCCCCGGCTTGCACGGCATTAACCATCGGATTCCGATGACGGACTGAAGGAATTCGTACGTTCCATACAAAGTTCCTAAACTCAACCCGTCAGTCTTCGTCGGGCCATCGCCAGAGATATCGCGGCCGACGATGAACAGTCTGCTGCCGGAGCTAAAAATTCTGAACCCCTCATAAGGCATTGCGAGCGCATTGATTCCGGCCGCGCGTGCTTCCTGGCTGTCGCCCAGCGCGATCATGGAGGTGGCTGGCTGACGGACGATGTCCAATTTGCTCCCGATCACTTCAAATAAATGCTGCTGCAATTCATCTGCGGCTTTTTTGACGCTTGGCGGAGCACCGTCCGGAAGATAGATTACGCAGTCCCGCAATTTAATTTCAACTGCCGAGTTCTCCGGGTTCATTGTCTGCATTGATTTAGTCTTTTCCTGAGCAGGCATGGCACAAATCACTGATAACCAGACGATACAGGTAAATATCCAATAACCATCAAAGCGAATCAGTTTTGTTTTCATGAGTATAACTCCATAGGATAATAATTTAACATCAAAAGTTTATTTTACGA
>CAIMFA010000817.1 GCA_903840185.1 uncultured Lentisphaeria bacterium
AGAATGGGGAAGTAGAGAAGTCAGGAGTAAGAAGTCAGGAGTCAGAATGAAGCCGGGTTTAAACCAGAAATAATGTTTTCTTTGTGTCTTCGTGCCTTTGCGCGAGACATGGTCCCGCAATGACGGGACGGTTCTGCACAACAGGTGTCCAAAATGAGCTGGGATGGTGTCCAAAATGGGGAAGCACGCTTCGCGTGAGTTGAAAGTGGAAAGTGAGAAAAGTTATGGAACCAGAAACAAAAACATTATGTTCAACGACTATTTAAAGTATCGGAGTGGCTGTCCAAAGTATCGGAGTGGCTGTCCAAAGTATCGGAGTGGCTGTCCGGAATGTGACTGGTAACTGGTGAATAGTAAAAAAACCTTAGTGTCCGTGTCTTCGTGCGAGAAATGGTTTTAATGGTTCTGGGCAGGACTATCCAAATTGTCCAGAATGTTGTTTGAAAATTGAAAATGGTTGTGTTCAACAGGTCTCTAAATCCTCGGAGTGTATGTCCAGAATGAGCATAGCAGGTGTCCAAAATGAAGAAAAAGTATTCTTAGTGACTCCGTGTCTTCGTGCGAGAAATGGTTCTAATGGTTCTGCACACAGGTGTCCAGAATGTCCAAAATGTTTGTAAAACAGAAAATGGTTGTGCTCAAGGACACTCCAAAGTCTCGGAGTTGATGTCCAAAATGAGCTTGTGCAGTGTCCAAAATGTTGGAACGCAACGGATGCAAAGGACAAAACGGACAGGGGGGAGAAGTCCAGGAGCCCCATAAGGCCCATAAAAGAGTAGACCGGACGGGTGTCCAAAATGAGGGAGACGGGTGTCCAAAATGGTTTCGTTGTCGCATCGTCCGTCCCGGACGGCAAAGGCCCATAAGCCCCATTGGACCTATAGGCCCCATACGTCTTACGAAAACCATTATGCAGGCATGTCCAAAATGTTGTTTGAAAATTAAAGACGGTTCTGTTCAACGGCTCTCTAAATCCTCGGAGTGATCCGCAGATGACACAGATGGACGCAGATGTAATGGGGAAAGAGAGAAGGTGTCAGAATGGATCCGGATTTAAACCGGAAATAATGTTTTCTTGGTGTCTTCGTGCCTTTGTGCGAGACAGGGTTTCAAATGATTCTGTTCAAAGGGTCTCTAAATCCTCGGAGTGATGATCATTTGATCACGTCCGGCGGTATCTATGATTTTTGTCAGTTGCGGTACTTATTGCTGCCCCAGGGGAGGTCATCCAGCATGAGGAACATCGCGCCGTTGCGGAAAGTTCCGCCTTTGATCAGAAAACCGGCGGCGGCTTTCTGCAGCGAGCTCTTCTGCGGCAGCGAATCAAGTCCAAGTTTATCCGCGTTTTCGCCGAAAATACGGGAGACCGCTTCGGATTTATGGGGAAACGGATAGAGATAGCCGGCGCGCTGAAAAAGAATGATATTGGAGTCCGGGCCGAGAATCTGTTCAAACTGATTGTCCAGCAGCCATGATTCGCAGACAAAAGCGCGGTGTTTCAGTTCCGGGAAATACTTTTTCATAAATTCAACCGCCTGTCCGGCGGAATCGGCGCAGGCTTCAACCGTCATCGGGCCGATGGCGGGAATGTGAATATCAATTACGGGGTCGCCCTCCGACAAAACTTTTTTCCATTCGCCGGTATCGAGCGTAATTTGTTCGCTCTTTACATAGCCGTCCGGAGCCACCGGATTGCCGGTTACCGATGCAGGCGTATGCTGAAGCGCGGAAATCCAGGAACCGCATTCGCACTGGTCAATGCCCGGTTCGTAAAGCAGCCCCTGCCGGTTATATCTGAGACCGTCGGCAGACAGCGCCATAGTTACGCCGGTTTTAATGTTCCGGTAGACTTCCACGCGGTCAAAAAATTTGCAGTACGGCTTGAACTGGAGCCGCCCCAGGCGGAAAGTTTCACCGTGAATATGGCCTTCCAGCCAGCCGAGGATGCGCGAGGTGAGTCCGGCGAAGCCGAGCTGGTTTTTATAATGTTCAACCCAGACTGACATATCGGATAGCGTATCTTTCAGCACGTTTTCCGGATAGCCTTTGCGCTGATACAAAGCGACGGCTTCGGGATAGCCGGACAGCGCCAGCAGAAAATAGAAGCAGCCGGATTCCGCCGCCTGGAGACGTTTTGCCGGCGGCAGTTGTCCGGGAACAAATTTTTTTTCAGCGCGGTAAAGCAGATGATGATAATGCCAGAGCAGCCGGACGGCGGCGGCATCAGATTCGAGAGCAGTTTTAGCCTGAAAAATTTCCTCAAGATGTTCCGGTTTGATCTCCGCTAGGGCGGCGTATTTACGGATGAACTCATCTTTTAGAAAAAAGATATCGCCGGAAGACTTTTCAGAAGCTTCCCATTCCGGAGCAATCAATGCGGCTTCGTCTTCATTAAAGCCGGATTTTTCAACTATTTTGGCAAAGGTCATAAAGTTCAGTCCTTATTTAGAAATTCGATGGCAGTTCCGGCCATGAATGCAATGCCGTTGCGCAGCGCTTTGTCGTTGAAATTAAAATTCATGTTGTGAATGCCGGGAGATTCCTCGCCCATGCCGATATTGCAGAATACGCCCGGATAACGGGCCAGATAATAAGAGAAGTCTTCGCCGCCCATTGAGGAGCGGGGCAGTTCTAGCCAGTTGCTTCTGCCAAAATATTCCTGCGACATTTTTTTGGCAAAGTCATAAATTTTTGCATTATTCACGGTCGGAATATAGGGCAGGCTATAGTCAAATTCATAAGAGGCGCCAAGCGCTTCGCAGACGCCTTTGACCGTGCGTTCGATCAAGCCGGGCAGTGTTTCCCCGACTTCAGGCGCGAGAAAGCGTGTAGTTCCTTCAAGAGTTACTGATTCGGGAATGACGTTGGCATTTTTTCCGCCGTCGAAACGGCATACGCTGATCACCGCCGCATCCTGAGGAGCGATGTTGCGTGAACATATCGTCTGGAGGGCGTCGACAACTTTACATCCGGTGACTATCGGGTCGATTGTAAGTTCAGGCCTGCTGCCGTGACCGCCTCTGCCGGATATGACGATCTTGAAGAAGCCGGCGGCGGCCATCATCGTTCCCGGCCGTGAAGCGATCATGCCGACAGGAAGGCCGGAGGCACCGTGCAGCGCGAAAACCGCATCCGGTTCCGGATCGAGCAGCGCGCCGGCTTCAACCAGAGTTTTTCCCATGGCGGCGATCTCTTCGCCGGGCTGGAAAACGAACCGTACCGAGCCGGGGATTTTTTCTTTAAACTCATTAAGCACCAGTGCCGCGCCAAGCAGCATGGCGGTGTGACCGTCATGTCCGCAGGCATGCATTTTGCCGGGATGTTCCGAGCGGTACGGCAGTTCGTTGATCTCGTCCAGCGGCAGCGCGTCCATATCCGCCCGCAAGGTAACGTTCCTGCCGGGTTTATCGCCGCGTAAAATCCCCACCGCGTCGGTGCCGATAAACGGCTTGAGCAGTTTAATGTCAGTAAAGCCGAGGATATTTCTGACCAGCTTGGAAGTCTGCACTTCCTCCCCGGCCAGCTCGGGATAACGGTGAATATTCTGGCGGACACTGATAATTTCCGGCAGAATTTTATCCGTTATCTCAAAGATCTTGTTTTTGAATGACATATGCTATTTACCGATTTCGTCGAAAACAAACCGGCCGGCGACAATCGTTGCCGCCGCCTTGCCGCGAAACTCCATTCCGTGGTAGGGAGTGTTACGGGATTTTGAGCGGAATTTCTCCGCGTCAACGCAGAATTTCTTTTCCGTGTCAATGATGGTGATGTCCGCCGGTTTGCCTTCCGCCAGCGTTCCGAAGTCCATCCCCAGGATTTCCGCCGGGCCGGTCGTGAATTTGGCTACAAAGTCGCTCAGGGAAAGAATTTTTTCATGGTAGAGTTCGGTCAGACAGACCGGGATTGCCGTTTCCAGTCCTACGATCCCGAACGGTGCGTAGTCGAATTCCACCAGTTTATCGGTGGCGGTATGCGGCGCGTGATCGGTGGCAATTACGGTAATCGTCCCGTCCCGCAGTCCTTCGATGACAGCCAGCCGGTCCTCTTCGGTGCGCAGCGGCGGATTCATCTTGTAGTTGGTGTCAAATTTCTTAATATTGTCGTCGGTAAGCGAAATATGATGCGGTGTGGCCTCCGCGCTGATCATAATACCGCGTCTTCTAGCGTTGCGCACCAGCTCCACGCTCTCTCTGGCGCTGACATGCTGAATATGGATCTTCCAGCCGATCATTCTGGAAAGAATGATATCGCGGGCGACCATCAGTTCTTCTGAAGCGGAGGAAATGCCGCGCATCCCGAGGAGGGTTGACCACTTGCCTTCATGCATGACGCCTTCGCCTTTCAGGAAAGCGTCTTCGCAGTGGTCAAGGATCGGCAGGCCGAAAGATTTGGAATATTCGACAACATGGCGCATCAGTTCATGGTTCTGAATACATTTGCCGTCATCACTGACCGCGACCACGCCGGCGCTTTTCAGCCCGCCGATGCCGGCCATTTCTTCGCCTTTGAGTTCTTTCGTCATGCAGCCGCATGGATAAACCCTGACCACGCCGTATAATTCAGTATGCCTGCGGATGTATTCAATGGTTCCGGCGCTGTCGGCCGGAGGACTGGTATTCGGCATGGCGACAATCCCGGTAAACCCGCCCGCCGCCGCCGCCATGGTGCCGGTGGCAATCGTTTCCGCCGTGGTGTTTCCAGGCTGGCGCAAATGGACGTGCATATCGGTGAAACCCGGCGCCACAACCAGTTTCTTAACTTTAATTATTTCCGGATTCTTAATTTGGGCGGGATCGACAATTCTGCCGTTGCTGACGCCGATATCCATTACCGCGTCGATGCCTCTTGAGGGATCAACAACGCGGCCGCCTTTTAATATGTAACTGTTTTTTTCTGTCATTTTTTCAAACACCCCGCTACAAGGAACAATACCGCCATGCGGACGGCAAGCCCGTTGGTAACCTGTTCAAGTATCACGGATTGAGGGCCGTCGGCCAATGCCGAATCCAGCTCGACGTCACGATTGATCGGTCCCGGATGCATGATCATGGCGTCCGGTTTCAGATATCTGGCATTCTCCTTGTTCAGCCCGAAGAAACGGGCATATTCGTTGGTGCTGGGAAAGAATCCGGCGCGCTGTCTTTCGTGCTGGATACGGAGCAGATTGATTACGTCGGCTCCGACCATGGCGTCTTTCAGATTATGGCAGACCCGCGCCCCGATTTGTTCGAAATCGCGCGGAACCAGAGTGGACGGGCCGGCCAGAGTGACATTGGCACCGAGTTTTATCAGTCCCCATATATCGCTGCGGGCCACGCGGCTGTGCAGGATATCGCCGACGATCGAAACGTTCAGCCCGGCGATGCGGCCCTTTTTCTGGCGGATGGTGAACAGGTCCAGCAGCGCCTGGGTCGGGTGACCGTGCGCGCCGTCACCGGCATTGATAACGCCGCTGCTGATATTTTTAGCTATAAAGTTCTGCGCCCCGGCGCAGGAGTGACGCATTACGATCAGGTCGGCTTGAAGCGCTTCGATGTTTCTGACGGTATCCAGCAGAGTTTCGCCTTTCTGCAGACTGCTGGAACTGGCGGTCATGTTGATGATGTCGGCGCTCAGCCGCTGTTCCGCCAGCTCGAATGACACTCTGGTGCGGGTGCTGGGTTCGACGAAAAAGTTAACCACGGTTTTGCCGCGCAGCGCCGGCACTTTTTTAAGGTTCCGCTCCGAAACTTTCTTGAACTCCTCGGCAGTGTCAAGAATCAGGACAATCTCTTCCGGAGTCAGGTCGTAGAGGCTCAACAAATCTTTTCTTGTCCAGTTTACTTCCATCTCATTCGCCTTTTGTTGGGTTTGACCAGTCAATTTCGTAGATACCGTCAGAACCGTCAGTTTCTTTAAATTCAACGAGAATCTTTCTGCCGTCTTCCGGAATGATATTCATACCTGCGTAATCGGCCCGGATCGGAAATTCCCGGCTGCCGCGGTCAACGACGACGGCCAGCCTGATCAGCGACGGCCTGCCGTAACAGGTGATCGCGTCCAGGGCCGCCCGGATCGTCCGCCCGGAAGAAAGCACGTCATCAGTAAGAATCACCGCCTGATCATTCATATCGAATGGAATATCGGTCTCCCGGATTACCGGCAGTGTCGCCCGCATACCGATATCGTCGCGGTACATTGAGGTGTCGAGCATGGCAAGCTGCGGTTCGAAACCAGTTTTCCGGGTGATTTTTTCAATCAGGCGCTGCGCAAACGGCACTCCCCGCTGCTGAATGCCGATGAAAGCGAAATCCATCCCGCCTTTCCGGGAAAATTCAGCGATGATCGCATCCGCGACCACTTCGATTGCTTCGTCCATTTTACGGCTGCTGCATAAACGTCTTTTAGCGGGCATAAGTTTTCTCTGAATAAGTTCTTAAGTTTGTAAAAAATAACGCATCTATTTTAACTTTCCAATACCAGTTTTTTTGTTTTTTCAATTATTTTGCACTGACAGTTTCCGCAATCACACTTTTTAGCCGGTAAAAATAGTCGTAAGTATCTTTATATAAGGCTGTTTAATCCTTTTTAACCGTCTTTTTTGAGGTTGTTGAGCGGGGCAGGGATTTTTAAAAAAGATATTTTGCATTTTTTTTCTTTGTGCGATTTGCAATTATTCATCCGCTTCCATATTGTTAAAGCAGGGTTCCTAATTCTATGAAGTCCAACTAATCAAAGCAGAGAAAGGGTAAACATACATGGTCACAGGAATCGTTCTAGTAAATGTCGAACGTGCGATGCTGAGAGGCGTCATCAATGAGGTCATGAAAATCAAAGGGGTCACTGAAGTTTTTACCGTGGCCGGCGAGTATGATCTCGTCGTAATGGTCCGCGTAAAATCCAACCATGAACTCTCTGAAGTAGTCGCCAATAAAATGGCCCATGACATCAAAGGCATTTCTCACACCAAAACGTTAATCTCCCTGCAAGCTCATTCAACTTTCGATCTGGAGAAAATTTTCTCCTGTTGACTGCCTTATTGAACTTAAAAACCCCGCCGGACGGATTGCCCGCCCGGCTTTTTTATGTTTCAATTCTTTAAAACATTCCCGCTGGCTTCTTGACTTTGCCTTCAGTCGTTGTTAATATATTTCTTTCGCATTTACAAAACCGTTAATACATGAGGTTTAAAGATGAACTGGGGAAAAAGCATGCTGCTGCCGGTATTGACTGCCGGGATGGCGCTGTCGGCATATTGTCAGTCAACCGAAACGAAGAGCATCAAGATTGAAGAGATCGATAAAAATTTTCAGCAGGCAAAGGTCGGCGGCAAGGATGTCTCCTATAAAGATGCTCTGCAGACCCCTTTTGTCCTGAGCGGTTTCCCGTGGCGCGATCCGGAGAAAGTATTTAACCGCCTTCCCGCTGCTTTTACGGATAAAGATGTCAATCCGGGAGCGTTGTCCTTGTCACGGCACTCAACCGGCGGCGCAATCCGTTTCCGTACCGATTCCCCGTATATTGCCTTGCGCGCCGAGCTGGCTTATTCGTCTGACATGAACCATATGCCCAGGGCCGGCAGTGCCGGATTTGACCTGTACCGCGGCAGCGGTGCCGCCATCCGTTACTGCAAAACGGTCCAGCCCGGACGCGATCAGAAGCAGATCGAGATTATGATGGTTAACGGCGGTTCTAAACAGATGACCGATTACACCCTTTATCTGCCGCTTTACGGCAGCGCCGCCAAAATCGAGATCGGTCTGGCGCCTGACGCGAAAGTTGAAGCTCCGACACCGCAGGCGACAGCCAGGCCGGTGCTGTTCTACGGTTCATCGATCACTCAGGGCGGCTGTGCGTCGCGTCCCGGCAATGCCTATACCACAATGTTGTGTCGCGCTGTGGACGCCCCGCAGATCAACCTGGGCTTTTCCGGTTCCGGCAAAGGAGAAATTGCGGTTGCCAGGGCGATTGCCGGACTTGAACTCGCGGCCTTTGTCATGGATTATGACCATAACGCGCCGACCCCGGAATATTTGAAGCAGACGCATGAACCGTTCTTTAAAGCCATCCGCGAAAAACAGCCGGATCTGCCGGTGATAATTATGTCAAAATGCGATTTCTACGGCTCCAAAGATAATATTGCCCGTCGTGATATTATTCGTCAGACCTATGAAAATGCGGTCAAGGCGGGTGATAAACATGTATGGTTTATCGACGGAGAAACCTTGTTCGGCAAAGAGGACCGGGACGCCTGCACGGTGGATAGCTGCCATCCCAATGACCTGGGTTTCTACCGTATGTATAAAACCGTGCTGCCGGTATTGAATGAAGCGATCAGTGCTGATAAAAAAGACAAATAATTTTTCTGCTCCGGCGGGAACTGGTCTGCCAGCTCGCCGGATATTCTCCCGCGCTGAAAGTCAAAAGATAGCATTTCTATATGCCTGCCGGTAAATCGAACCTTTTCAATCTCCTGTAACCAACCTGATTTTGAAAAGTCGTTATTGAAGAAAATCTTAACAAGCTGCCGGAAATGAAGTTTGAAATGTTATTAGATGCTGATAAAAGCCATGTTAAGCGGGTATCAAAATTGTAAAAAGCCAAACGCGGGTTAAATTAACGGATGCGAATGTTAGCAGAACGCTGCAATTGTTAAGGATAGAGAAACGCATGAAGGTGACGTCAAAAATTTGTATGACCAAGGATGTCGGTACCAACGGCAATCTTTTTGGCGGCAACATGCTGGCATGGATGGATGAAGCGGCGGCAATATTCGCGCAGCAGATAACCGGGAAAAATGTTGTCTCCGTGCGTTTTGCGGAAATCATTTTCAAAAAGCCGGTAAGACAGGACGATGTTATTGAATTTTATTGTGAGAAGATAAAACAAGGTCATACCAGTGTAACTTTCGACATTTTTGCCGTGGTTAAAAACGAGGAAGTATTCCGCACGGAATGTACGTTTGTCGCAGTAGATAACAACGGGAGGAAAACCCTGATTGAATGGCCGGAGGAGAATCAAAATCAGTGACGTCAGGAGTTTTTATTTTTATTAAAAAAATTAAAAATCGCTTGAATGTTTCACGGAATTAATACATTATAATTTTTTTGCTCCTGATGACATATCTTAAATTTAATGACTAATTATGGAATGGTAACATTATGGCTGGAAACAAACTGGTAATCGTCGAGTCTCCGACCAAAGCAAAAACAATTGGCCGCATGCTTGGCGCCGAATACACGATATTGGCTTCAATGGGACATGTGCGCGATCTGCCGGAGCGGTCAATCGGAGTGGATATCAAGAATCATTTTGCGCCGATGTATGTGGAGAATCCGCGCAGTACGAAAGTGATGAAAGAGATCAGAGCCGCCGCGAAAAAGGCGGACAGCGTTTATCTGGCCCCCGACCCTGACCGCGAAGGCGAAGCCATTGCCTGGCATCTGCAGGAATTGCTCAAAGGGACGTTTAAAGGCGAATTCCAGCGGGTGGCCTTTCACGAAATTACCAAGAGCGCCATCGAAAAGGCGTTCCAGAATACCTCCGAAGTCAATATGAATCTGGTTGATTCGCAGCAGGCGCGCCGGGTGCTTGACCGGCTGGTCGGTTACATGGTCAGTCCGCTGCTCTGGTCGCAGGTGGAAAAAGGCGCCAGCGCCGGCCGCGTGCAATCGGTCGCACTGCGCATGATCTGTGAACGCGAACGCGAGATACTGGCATTTCTGCCGGAAGAATTCTGGAATCTGTCGGTGCTTCTGCAAAACAAAGCCGGAGATGAATTCGAATCCAGACTCTTTAAGATCAACGATGACAAGTTCAGGATCGGCAATGAAAGTGATGCCCTGAAGGCGTTTAACGCCATTGAACAGAGTAAAGAGTTTAAAATAGCATCAGTGGAATTCTCCCCGAAAACCCGCAATGCGCCGCCGCCGTTCACTACCAGCACATTGCAGCAGGCGGCCAATAATCTGCTGAAATTTTCCGCCAGCAATACCATGCGCATCGCCCAGCAGCTTTACGAAGGTATGGATGTCGGTGCCGGCGTGTCCGCCGGTTTGATCACCTATATGAGAACCGACTCGGTAGTCGTGGCCAAGGAAGCCCAGCTTGCCTGCCGCGATTTTATCGCCGCCACTTACGGCAAAGACTATCTGCCCGGCAAGTCGAATCTGTTTAAAAGCAAAGCCGGCGCTCAGGAAGCGCACGAAGCGATCCGTCCGACAGATGTGACCCGCACCCCGGAATCGCTGGCTAAATATCTTGACGCAACTCAGTTGAGACTGTACACCCTGATCTGGAAACGTTTTGTCGCCAGCCAGATGGCCCAGGTCGAACAGCGCCAGACGACGGTGGATACCGACGTCAAAGGAACAGACAATAAAAAATATACCTTCCGCGCGACCGCGCTGGTCACGGTATTTCCAGGGTTCATGAAAGTCTACGACGCGATAAAGGCCGAAGACGGCGAAGAGACCGTTGATACCCCTTCGGAAGTCCTCGGCAGATTGCAGCAGGGCGAGTCATGCTCATTGAAGAAAGCGCTGAAAGAGCAGAAATTCACCGAACCACCGCCGCGCTTTACTGAAGCTACCCTGATCAAGGAGCTTGAAACCAACGGCATTGGCCGTCCGTCAACCTATGCCACGATCATTCAGACCATTCAGACCAGAGAATATGTGGCCAAGGACAAAGGCAAGCTCTGTCCTTCCGAACTTGGTTTCAGGGTCAATGATTTTCTGCTGGCAAAACTGCCGGACCTGATCGAAGTGGATTTCACCTCCCGCATGGAACTGCATCTGGACGAGGTTGAAGAAGGCAAACTGGGCTGGACCCGGATGCTGGATGATTTTTATTCAAAATTCGCCAAATGGCTGGATACCGCCAAGAACGCGGGCTCGCCGGAAGTCAGCAAAGCCGCCGCGCTTGTAAACATGCTAAACCAGGTTAAATGGGCGCCGGCGGAAAAGAGCGGCCGCCGCAGTTATGACGATAAGAAATTCTTTAATTCAGTCCGGGAGAAATTCGCCACGGACAATAAAATCACCGCCCGGCAGTGGGAAGCCTTGATCGGGCTGGCGGCCAAATATTCCGTACAGCTGCCGGAGCTGCATTCAGTCGCCGCCAAACACAGCTTCAGCAGTGAACTGGAAACCAAATCTGAAGAGGTCAAAGTCTCTGAAGAAAGACGTTTGCAGAATACCGCCACCGCCGATGACAAAAGCAAGTATGTCCAGATATTCTCCGCCTTCTCCGGGGTCAAATGGGAACCGCCGCAGAAAAACCGCGGCAGAGTTTACGACGATAAGAAGTTCTTTGATTCCCTGAAAAAACAGGCGGATTCAGGTAAAACCCTTTCCGACAAGCAGCTGAACGTAATCGCCAGGTTTGCGACAAAATACAAAGAAGCGATTCCGACATTCGAAACCCTGAGCGGACTGCTGGGGATTGCTGCCGCCGCGCCTGAAGCGGAAAAAGGCGAAGGCGATGCCGCCGCCGCGGCTCCTCAGGCTGATAACGAAACCGGCAATCTGCTGAAAGCTCTTGCCGCCGTCACTGAATGGGAGGAACCCGCGAAGAAAGGCAACAGAACTTTCAACGATAAGACTTTCTACGAATCGCTGGCTAAACAGGCCGAGAGCGGCAGGCAGTTGAGCCCGAAACAGATATTCGCGCTGAAAAAAATGGCGAACAAGTATTCCGGAAATAAAGAAGAATAAGGAACTGTCTCAAAAGAACCTATGTTTTTACACCGCTCTCCTGAATGCCTTTCGCGCTGCTTGTTCGTTACATACCTGCCGGTATGCGCCTCACAAGCAACTCGAAAATCAAATCAGGATATTCGGTGTAAATTTGATAGCTTATTTTGTTCCAGATCCTAAGTTCATTTTCCCGCTATCCTGCTGCTGGTACAGTTGCAGATAGTCGTCAACCATTTTTTCGGATGTGAAAGATAAATCCGGACTGGAAACAGCGCCGTTGATAATCTTGTCGGCTATTAGTTCCGCCAGCATCGCCGGCGGCTGGGTTTTGAAGTCAAAAAACACCCCGTTGGGGTAGTTACGCAGAAGTTCTTTCAAAGGTCCGATTTCGCTGGCTATCACCGGCACTCCATGTGCCATTGCCTCAATCAAAACCAGTCCGAAACCTTCATAACGGGATGGCATTACAAAAAGATTGAACGCCCCGATGCAGTTTGACGCGTCTTTCCGGAAACCGGGCAGCTTCACGAGAATATTGCCGGGAGCATCTTTCGCCAGTTGCTCGAGATTGCGGCGTTCAGCGCCTTCGCCGATAATCACCAGTCCCCACTTTTCGCCGGAAGGCACATGCCGGGAAAGTTCCGGCAGCATTTTCAACAGGATATCATAGCCTTTCTCGTGCCCCAGTCTTCCGACCGAGCCGAAAACCGCGCTGCATCCGGTAAATCCCCACGAACTTCTCAACTGCGCGACTTCGTCAGGACGAAGCCTTTTCGGGGCGACGATACCATTGTAAATTACCGGCATCGATTTGGGTTTCACATGCATTTTCGCGGCGTGAAAGTCGCGGGCGGCTTCTGAAACCGCCGTCTGAACGTCACACAGCATGAGCGTGAGATGATCCAGGAAGAAATACCATGCTTTACTTTTTCTCGACTCCATGGTGTGCACGGTATTGATCAGCTTGTATTGCGCTCCGAAGGCGTTCATGCGGGTCACCAGATTGGCATGGATCAGATGGGAATGGACCACCTCCGGCTGAAGCCGGCTTAACAGTGATTTCAGGCGGAAAATCCGCCACGGAGCGGATTTAGTCAGTTCAAGTGATTCTATCCCGACATTATGCTCAAGCAGGTCATGGATAATAACCGACTCCCGCGGCAGCGGCCGCAGTGCGACTACTGTCACTTCGTGGCCGCGGCGGCGCAGTCCGGCGCAAAGTTCGACCAGCACCCGCTCCGCGCCACCCGGCCGCAACTCAGTTATTACTTGAACTATTTTCATAATGGCTTAAGTATATCTATGTTTTTAATAATTGAAAATCTGTTTTCGTCAAAAAGGCGAAATTCCGCTCATTTATTCCAGCAGCAGGACAAAACCTCATCGACCGTAACAGTATTGCGGCTGCTGTCCAGAACTGACACATTAACTCCAGGCGGCGCCAGTTTCTCCGGAAGCGTGCTGCCGGTAAATATCGTCACAATCTTTCCCCGGTTGAATGAAGCGGCAATATGGCCGACCCCTGAATCATTGCCGATAAAAAGTTGCGCTCCGGACAATAACGCGCAGAGCACGCCAAGTTCTCCGCACCAGGCGGTTGCTCCGCTTTTCTCCGCGATTTTAATATTGCGCGGCAGTTCCTTTTCCGTGCCGGAAATCAACGCCTGATAACCTTCCGCCTTAAGCCGGGCGGCAAGGGCGGCAAAATTATCATCGCCCCATTCTTTTTCCGCCCATCCGGCGCAAGGCGCAACCACCGCCAGCGGCAGCGATGAATCAAGTCCGGAGCAGCCGCAGGCCTGTTCAAAACTGTATTTCAAGGAAGGCGGAACCGGACATTCCGGCATCGCCATTTCCGGAATCACTGTCGATACCACCTTGAACAGTCGCTGCCACAGGTGCAGGTCAGCGTATTCGGAGCGGTCAACCCGCAGCGAATACAACGCTCCGAGCTCATCGCCTTCAAAGCCGGCGGAGCAGTCCGGTTTCAGCAGTTTTGTGAAGAGCGCCGAATAGCGGTTGCCGGTCAGGTCAATCACCAGCTCGAGATGCAGCGGACGATATTTCCGGGCAGCGGCAATCAGCTTTAACCACGAGAACTTTTCCCGCTTGCGGTCGCTGATCACTTCCGGTATCAGATGAATGTTCCCGGGAACGACCATATTGTAAAAAAGGTCTGAGAAATTCCGCCTCAGGAAAAGATGAATTTCCGCCCCGGGGAACCGCTGCTTCAAATATGGAATGGTCTGCGACGCCCAGAACGTATCGCCAAGCCAGTGGCATGCGATCACTCCAATGCGCCGCGGCTGTTCAGGCATCGCTTTCCTGCCTGTAAGTCTTCCGGTGCATGTCAGCACAGTATTAATAATTGTCCTAACCGTTTTCATCTGCAACTAACCGCCTTATTATTGTTAATATAATCTGCGGTAAATGCGATACAATATCGTTACCGGTTATTCATGAATATCTCCGATTATTCGGGATTAAAACCGGGTTTTCAGTTTACATTTTGCGAAAAACGCGCTATCGTTTAAAGTGCTTTCTTGTTTTAACTGAATGAAGGAAAAAATGAGTATTAAATTATTAAGAACTGTGTTGTCAGGTTTCTGCGCGGCATTGCTGCTGTCCGCCGTCACCGGCTGTGATTCTTCCGCCAGGCCGCAGGCGAAAGCCGAAAGGGATACAATCAAAGCTATTCAGGAAAAAGCCGCCGGCGGCGATACTGTCGCAATGGTTAAACTCGGCAGAATGTTTTTGTCCGACGAAGATGAGGTCGAAATCAATTATGCCGAAGCGCTGAAATGGTTTGAATCGGCCGCCGCCAAAGGATCCGCCGAGGCCCTGGCATATTGCGGTTATGTACTCTATCATGGCGGCAACGGCGTGGAAATGGATAAGCCGAAAGCCTTGTCCTACTATAAAGCTGCTGCTGAAAAAGGCGACCGCCTCGGGCAGCTCTTCTACGGGCAATGCCTGCTGGACGACGGCAACCGGACGGCGGCGCTGGCATGGCTTGAAAAGTCCGCGGAACAGGGGCAGCTCACCGCGCAACTGGCGCTGGGGGACCTTTATTACGGACAAAATTCCGGAGCTGACTCCGCCGGCGCGGTTAAATGGTACAAGCGGGCGGCCGACCAGGAATGTCCGGCAGCCATGAATAACCTGGCTTACCTATGGGCGGAACAGGGCAAAGAATTGGACAAGGCGCTGGTCTGGGCGGGAAAAGCCGTCAGTATGGAGCCGGAAAACGGCGCATTTGCCGACACGCTGGGCTGGGTATTGTTCAAAAAGGGGCAGTACAACGAGGCGCAGGGCCGGCTGGCAGAGGCGGCAAAACTTAATCCCGGGGATGTGAACATCCTTGATCATCTTGGCGAAATTAGCCTGAAGCTCGGCAAAAAAACGGAAGCCGCCGAATACTGGAAACGTGCGATTGAACAGTCCGCTGACCAGGAATTTAAAGATAAGATTCAACAGAAACTCAACTCACTGAAGAAGTAATGGAAGGACCAAATTTATGCGCAGCAATGTCAGATTTCTATTTCCCGAAGGCAAACCCAAAGCCCTGACTTTAAGTTATGATGACGGCAATATTGCCGACCGCCGCCTGGTCGGAATTCTCAACCGGCATAAGATCAAAGGCTCATTTCATCTGAACGCCGGTTCGCTTGGCAACAATAATAACATTCTGCCGGCTGAGATTGCGAAGCTCTTTAAGGGGCATGAAATATCCTGCCACAGCTATACTCATCCTTTCCTGGAACGCATCAGTAAAACTGAAGTGGTGCGGGAGATGCTTGATGACCGGCTGGCGCTGGAGAAATTAGCCGGATATCCGGTGCGCGGCATGTCTTATCCGTTCGGAACATACAGTCCGGAAGTGATTGGAGTCTTGAAAAGCCTGGACATCGTATACGCCCGGACAGTAAAAAGTACCGGCAAGTTTGTGCTGCCGGACAATTTTCTGGAATGGCATCCGACATGTCACCACAGAGATAATCTGATGGACCTGACGGCGCAATTCAAGAAAACTCCTTACCCGTTTTCCGTATTTTATGTATGGGGCCACAGCTACGAATTCGACCGGAACGAAAACTGGAACCTGATCGAGGATTTCTGCTCGGAGATTGCCGGCGATGAAACGATCTGGTACGCCACGAATATTGAGATCTGCGATTATGTGACCGCATTGAAACGGCTGGAATTTTCCGCCGACAGTTCACTTGTCAAAAACCCGAATGCGATGCCGCTCTGGCTCAGTGTCAACGGCACTCCGGTAAAAGTATTGCCGGGCAAATTGAAAGCATTGAACATTCCGTAACCGGTTCAGCGGATTTGGGCATAACTTTTTTATAGGGCCTATAGGACGTATAGGACTTATAGGTCGGACGTATGGGGGGTGTATTTCCCCCAGTCCGTCTTGACCGTTCAGTCCGTCTTATCCGTTTCTTTACCGGGCATTCCCTCAGTCTTCGATGTGGCGGAGGGGTTTGCCGATGTAGATTTCGCGCGGACGGCAGATCTTGTTGTCGCCGTCAACCATTTCCTTCCAGTGGGCGATCCAGCCGGGCAGGCGGGCCAGCGCGAACATCACGGTAAACATATTTTCCGGAATGCCGATAGCGCGGTAGATGATGCCGCTGTAAAAATCCACGTTCGGATAAAGGTTCCTGGAGATGAAGTATTCGTCCTTAAGGGCGGCGGCTTCAAGTTCCATGGCCACGTCCAGCAGGGAATCTTTGATTTTCATTTTCTTCAGAAACGCATGGCACTGCTTTTTAGTGATGGCGGCGCGCGGATCGTAGGTCTTATATACGCGATGGCCAAAGCCCATCAGCTTGAAGTTGCTGTTTTTGTCTTTGGCTTTGTCAATCCATTTCTGGACATTGCCGTCTCTTTCAATCCTGCGCAGCATTTCCATGACGGCCTGATTCGCCCCGCCGTGAAGCGGGCCGGACAAGGCGCTGATGCCGGCGGAAATCGTTGAATAGAGGTTAACCTGGGCGCTGCCGACAATTCTTACCGCGGTCGTCGAGCAGTTCTGACCGTGATCGGCATGGAGAATCAGCAGCACATTGAGGATTTTTACCACTTCCTCGTCTATCTCATACGGAGCTACCGGCGAATCGAACATCATATTCAGAAAGTTCGCACAGTAGGGCAGATCCCGGCGCGGATATACGACCGGCTCGCCGACGGATTTTTTATAGGCGAACGCGGCCAGTGTGCGTACCGTCGAAATCAGCCGGGCGGCGGAAAGGTCAATATGCTCGCTGAGCGACAGCGCGTCAACATTCGGATAAAACGTTGAAAGCGCATTGATCATGGTCGCCAGGATGTGCATCGGGTGCGCGCCTCTCGGGAATCCGTCGAAAAAATGACGCATGTCTTCATGCAGCATTGAATTCAGGTTCAGCAGATCGGAGAATTTTGACCGCTGTTCCAAGCTCGGCAGTTTGCCGTGCAGCAGCAGATACGCGGTTTCGATGAAACTGGTTTTTTCAACCAGTTCTTCCACCGGAATGCCGCGATACCTTAAAATGCCCTTTTCCCCGTCGATATAAGTGATTTCGCTGTAACACGCTCCGGTGTTGGCGAAACTCGGGTCAATGGTAATATAAGAGGTATCTCTGCGGAGGCGGGTGATATCAATTCCTTTCTCGCCTTCAGTGCCAACGACGATCGGCAGAAGAATCTCTTTGCCTTCATCTTCAAATATCAGTTTGGCATATTTCTGTTCCATGATCCACCCCTTATCTGTGAATAACCTTATATAAAATCCGTTTGTACACCCGTTAATCTCTATACTCTGCACGGCTGAAAATTTAAAAT
>CAIMFA010000818.1 GCA_903840185.1 uncultured Lentisphaeria bacterium
AGTCAATTTAAAATCCGCTTAAACAGAAATTTTAAAACCATTTAAGTCATTACTTATTGAAAAAATCATATTGAAGTCCATATTCTTGGAACTAGCTATGAGTAAATAATGGATTCATTTTTCAAGAAAATTAAACAAGTCGTTACCAACCGTCAGTTTATTGCGGTTGCGGTTCTGGTACTGGCGGCGCTGATTATCCGCTTTGCCGTCGCTCTCCCGGGACTGGATAAAGTGCCGGGACATTTCAGCCGTCCGGATTCGGCGGGATATATTCAGCCGGCGCTGGCACTGGCCCGGGACGGCGGATTTTGCGGCGCTCCGGGAGAGAAATCGCCGAATGCCAGTCGTCCGCCGGGGTTTTCGCTGTTTCTGGCGGTATTTTTCTATCTTTTCGGCGAAAATTATGTGATTCCGGTGCTGGCTATGTGTCTGATCGGGGCGCTGATTTGCGTTCCGGTGTATCTGACCGGCAGACTGTTCGGGGGGCATATCTCCGGAATGATCGCGGCCGGATTTGTGGCGGTGAACATTACTGCGATAGCTATGAGCCCGATGTATCTTTCCGATTCATTTTTCACCTTTTTCATTGCGTGGCAGCTTTACTTTTTCAGTCTGTTTTATGTGCGGAAGGATTTGCGCTGGTGCTATCCCGGAGTGATTCTGGCGGCGCTGTCGGTGCTGATCCGCCCGATCAGCGCCTTGTGGTATATTCCGGCGGCATTCCTGATTCTGATCATGCCTGGCATGAATTTGAAGAAAAAAATCATGACCGCGCTGGCCTGTACGGCAATTTTCTGGGCGATTGTTTTTCCGTGGATGCTGCGCAACAGTTTTGCCGGCGCCGGGTTATGCGTTGACACCAACACCGGAGCCATGTACCACCAGAACGGGGCCATGCTTGTTTCCGCCGTCAAAGGCACTTCTTATGAGGTGGAGAAGCAGCAGATTCTGAAAGAGCTGGAACTGGAGTTTGCCGACAAGTCAAAATATCCGGATGAAAAAAGCAAAGTTGACTACCGCCTGAAAAAGTTGAAGGATTTGATTATGCAGCACCCGTTCGTTTATCTGCGGCTGCATATCAACCCGCAGGTGATGCTGCCGGACGCACCGACATTTTTTGAAGTGCTGGGATTCACGCAGAGCGATCGTGGAACGCTGGATGTCATGCACCGGTTCGGCATATTCGCCGCGGTTAAGCATTATTTCGCCGGAAGCTGTGGTTGCTGGCGTTGTTGATTCCGGCACTGATAATAGTCTGCTGCTGTTACATCGGCTGCCTTGTCCAGCTGGGGATATGGCTGTATGAAAAGAAAGTTTTCCTGTTTTTTTTCTTCCTGGCGTTCGTGGAATATTATCTGCTGCTGCCGGGGCCGATAACCGTTCCCCGCTATCATCTTCCGGCCCTGCCATTGATTGCGGTAATGGGCGCGACCGGCTGTATTTTCTGCTTTAAGAAAATTCTGAAAAAAGATTTGCCCGCCAATAAATAGCATTCCTTTTGGGGTTATTACTTCAACAATTTTCCCGCTAATACGGCCAGTTTTTCACGGAATATTTTGGCGTTATGGCGGATATCCACCGGGAACGAACGGTGAAAGAGGAAAGTTTGAATGCCGGAGGTGAACGGATACGCCTGGCCGAGTTTCTTCAGTTCGCTGATAAATTCAGACTTGGCGCTTTGGGTTTCAGGGAATTTACCAGGTCTGGGTTCGACAAACAGCACCGGTTTTCCGTTCACGCCGGTCAGCGCGGTGCGGCTGACGTCCGGATGCTGGTTGAAAATTGCTTCGGAGCAGACGGAATAATATGTGCGGTCGGGAGCGATGACGCGGTGATTTTTTCTGCCGCAGAACCACAGCCGGCCTTTGGTATCAAAGTATCCCATGTCGCCCATGCGATGCCAGCGGCTTCCATCGGCACCGGTAATCGTGGACATCAGGTTATGCTGCGGATTATTGAAATATTCTTTTTTAACGACATCCCCCTGAACGACGATTTCGCCGATATCATCCGGCGGCAGGACGAACTGATCGTTCCATGTCATGATTTCACCATCCGCCGGAGTGATGACCCGGATTTTGATGCCGGGGTTGGGATAGCCGACGCAGTAGCCTTTGCCCTGCGCGGTGAGCGCGGCGGTTTCCGCGAGCATTTCGGTGCCGGTGAAACTGGCGATCGGCAGCGCCTCGGTAGCGCCGTACGGCACCATGATTTCGCCGTCCGCGGCCATGATTTGTTTGACCGCCCGGTGCAGGCCGGCGGTTACCGGCGCGCCCGCCATCAGCACTTTTTTCAATGACGGCAGTTTGATGTTGCGGGCAATGCAGTATGCGCTGACGGTCCGCCACAGGGCAGGGGAGCCGAAAGAAAAGCTGATATTTTTGTCCAGTATTGGACGGATGATATTTTCCGGATTGACCTTTGCCGGGCGGGTGAAATCCATTTTCGGAATCACCGACGGCATGCCGAGAATCACGGCGAACAGCGCGAACAGCGGAAACGCTGACATATCAATATGATCCGGCCCGGCGCCGTAAACTTCGCGAATCAGCTCCACCTGGGCTTTGAAGGTGCGGTGAGTGTAGACCACGCCTTTCGGCGGCCCGGTGCTGCCGGTGGTGAAAACGATGGCCGCAGTATCGTTCAGCGTCGTGTCCGACGCGTCAAAATCGAATTTTCCGCCCTGCCTGATGGTTTCAATGGAGACGATATCTTCAATTCTCGCACAACCCGGCGGCGGGAATTTACCGAGTGAAAAAAATATTTTAGCGCAGGGAAAATATTTACGGAACAACAGCCGTATCCAGTGCGCCGGGGAAATGGCGATGACCGCTTCCGGCAGGGTCTGCCGGATACAGCCGAGCAGATTTTTCGTTCCCATGCCGGGGTCGATCAATACCGGCACCGCTCCGGTTTTGTAAACGGCAAAGACGGCGCCGGCGAATTCCAGTCCCGGTTTGAGCAGCATCAGAACGCGGGTGCCTTTGACAATGCCGCGGCGGCTGAATGCCAGCGCATAGGCATTGACCAGATTTTCCAGCTGCCGGAAGGTCAGTACGGAATAGTCGAAACTGCCGTCAGGTTTTTGTCCGCACGGCGCGAACAACGCTTCCCGGTCTTCATATTTACCCGCGGCTTCAGTCAGCAGCCTTGAGATGTTAAACAACTGATCGTTCATCGGTTTTTCGCGCTTATATTTTTATCTGTTTTATCTTCTGTCGCTACCATCTTTTCAATATACTTTCTTACGCAGGCTCTTACAAGCACGCCGGTGTTTTCCGGGAGTTTTTTGCTGTCAGCCGCGTATTCCCGCAGCAGAGGAAAGACGCCGCCTCCGCCGGCCAGCGGAAAACTGCTGAATGCGATTCTAATTTTTTTATCCGTTCCCTGCCATGGCGTACCGTCCGGCAGGATTAGTTTTTTGACCTCGCAGGTTTGAGGATCGGTTTCGGTTGTTACACCGTACAATGACGGTGACGACTTATATTTCTTCAATTGCGCCAGCTGTTCATGCAGCACAGCTTTAAATTCATCGGCGCTGAGGGTCAAAGTACAGACTGTATCTTCATACGGCATCAGATAAAAGATTGTTTTGCCGGTTAAGCCGAGTTCCGGTTTGATCGGCCACCGGCTGTGGGTGTACAATGCGATTCCGGCGCCGGAGGATTCAGCGACTGCCCCGGCAATGATTGCTCCGGGATCGGCGGCGAGTCTGCCGGTTATTGCTTTTATGCGATCAGGATCGCCGGGGAGAGCCGCTGAATAGTAATCTGACGCCGCCCGGAGATCATCATCGAGGACTTTACGCAGCGCGCTGTCATCCGGCGTCTCCGCCTTGACCGGAATCAATACGGAGGACATCCTGAGTATTTTTTTAGCGTCGCCATCCCACGCTATATTGATTTTGCCGAAACATCCGGCGGCGTGGCCGGCCTGGGCAAACCAGCAGTTTCTGCCGATTTTTATGCCGGAGACTTCCTGATGGGTATGGCCGCCGATGATCAGGTCGATTTCCGGATATTTCAAGGTCAGGTCGTACAAATCGGTATCTTTGGCATACTGGCCGTGATGGATGGCCAGGACGATGATGTCCGGTTTAGTTTTTCGCACCGCGGCAATAATTCCGTCCAGCGAATTCTCAATGCCGGAAACTTGCAGATTGCCGGATTCCGGCCGCCAGAGATAACTCAATAGATTTGGCGAAGTCATGCCGATAACCGCGATTTTCAGATTGCTCTTCTCAAAAATCCGCCATGGTTTAATCATGTCTGCCAGTTTTTCCGATTCAACATTCGCCGCCAGGGCAGTGCCGTTAAAGCTTTTGATATTAGCTTTCAGCGCATCTGAGCCGAAATCAAAATCGTGGTTGCCGGGCACCCATACATCGTAAGCGAGTTCATTCAGAATTCTGACCATAATCGCGCCACTCGAAAACGCGCTTTCCGGGGTTCCCTGCATCAGGTCGCCGCAGTCGATCAGCAGACAGTTGCCTGCGCCGCCGGCCGCCGTGATCTCCTGACGGATTGCCGGAGCCGTTTTCAGCCATCCGCCGGTGCTGCCATAAATCCGCCCGTGGGTGTCGGTAGTGTGGATGACCGTGATCTCCCTGACCGCGCCGTGCAGTCCGGTTGCAAGCAGCAGCAGTAATGATATTATCCGCACAGTTCCACGCATAGTACAGTTCCTGCTTTCCGGTTTAGAGTTGAAGCAATATACTCTATAAGGGTGAAAATTTAAAATAGATGAACAGGATTGTGGATTGGATTTTTTCGATCCGACAGACAGGCGATATGAATATCGCCGGAAGGAGGAACGGGAAAATACAGCCGCAAGACATTCACCGCAAAGCGGTTGCGATCTTTCGAGTTTGGATTCGCACTCTTCGAGGCCTTCGATACCCTGGTATCGGCAGCCTCTCAGAATACGAACCAATTCTCAAAATCTTCGCAATCTATTATAAATTTTCACCCTTATAGAGTATAAAATCATGCAAATTGCGTATTTTACAAATTTCAGCGTTAAAAATCTGCTTTTTTTTATAATTATTCCTTGAAAGTAAGAAATCAAGAACCATATTATTTGGCTTAATTTGTGTAATTAAATATTGAATTTAAAATATGAGGTAATGAAATGTCACAACATCCGAGTTTGAGAGTAGGCGGCAAGATCCGTAAGAAAAGAAATGTAATGAAGCGCTTTGAACGCATTGACGTTCTTCAGGCGGAAAAACGTCTGCCGGAAGGCAAAGTTTTCGGCCTGCCCAAGACCAAGCCGACTGAATAAGATGTCGTTTTGATGTTATTTTTGCGGAACTCTTTCAGGGTTCCGCTTTTTTTTTGTTTTTTTTCAGTTATCTTAACAATAGTATATTCGCTGTATCCGTTTATTATATAATATAAAACATGGAGACTGATATGCGTTATTTCATAATTAGTGGATTGATTGTTGTTCTGGCGCTGTCTGCCGGAATGCAGCTTGACGCCGCCACAATTACTTACAAACCGAACAGTTCCAGCGAACCGCAGAAGCTGACGAAAGTAAAGATAATAAGCATCATTAAAGGCGTAATGACGATTGAACGCGACGGGGCGAAAAGGTCAATTAATCTGAATCAACTGGTGGATTATTCAGATTCCGACATAACCGGCGGCGATTCCTTTGATGACAATTCCGCGGATTACAGCGTGACGCTTGTCAAAGTTGATATGCCGAAAAGCGGAGTGATTAAGACTGGCGCCAAGCAGAGCAGCCCGGCAGTTGCCGATTGCGAAATAGAATATACCATCAATCGCAAAAGCGATGGCGGCAAGG
>CAIMFA010000819.1 GCA_903840185.1 uncultured Lentisphaeria bacterium
ATAGATACTCCAGTTTCTACCAATATCTTCCAATTGATGCACCAGAAAAGGCTGACTGTAATTCATACCAATTATTTCCTCAAATATTAAAAGTATTATATCAAATAAAAAAACCGATCCATATATATTTTAATTAGCCGTAATGATTTTCTCAAGCATTGCAAATGCTAAATGATTCTACTAAACGATGAAAGTTTTATCCAAAACGATTCTTGCGGCTAGAAGTCCGAGGTATTGCGGTAGCGGGCGGGAGTAGTGCCGGTAATCCGGACGAATACCCGGTAGAAGAACTGCAAGTCGCGGAATCCGGATTTTTCCGCTATCGCTTTGACCGGCAAATCGGATTCCCGAAGCAGTTTGCAGGCGCGTTCGATCCGGCGGTGATTGATGAATTTAACCGGACTTTCGCCAAACAGACTGTTAAACATTTTACGCAGATAAACTCCGCTGATCCGGAGTCCTGCCGCCAGGTCTGACAGCTTCAAATCCGGATCTTCCAGCCGCTGCTCTATCATTTCCAGCGCCGGAAATAATTTCAGCAATTGCTTGAAACCGGCAATGCCAGTCGAGGGTCCGCATTGGAAGTGATACAGGACATACAACAGCATAGATTTTATCTGCTGCTCCATGAATACCTGATAACATGGTGGTTTCAGCGCGAAAACCCGCGCCAGTTCATGCGAAATTGATTCCGGCAAACCGGCCGGATCATGAAAAATACCCTCCATTCCATGCAGACGGAGGAAATCCATCAGCCCGTAAACTTTAGCGTGAAAGTGCACGTTGATCATTTCCAGGCCTTCACCCTCCGGGTGCTCAAAAGAATGCCGTATGCCTTCCGGGAAAATGATAAGATCGCCCGGGCATACATGGTAAGTTTTGTCCTCCATCGTAACAGTGCCATGCCCCTTAATCAACAAAGTCCAGTAGGAATTTTGCAGTTTCCGGGGCGGCAGGCTCCATTCCGGCCTGCACAGATAATGTATGGCGGAAATTGGTTTTATCACCAGATGTGATACCAGATGCTCCAGCATACTGCCGCCGGATTCCGTGAACTCGGACGGATAAGCTGGAAACTCATCCCGGCGCATACTGCTAAAACTGTTTTGTATCATTTAGTCCAACTTTATTGACGTTTCTTATGATTGCTATATTATCAATTTATAACGTATAATATATACATGACGAAAATTATAACAAATCACAGGGTGATAAAAATGAAAAATCGTTATCAGAAATATTTTCAGACAGACTGCATCAAACTTAATAGCCGGGCGGAAGAAATAAAGTATGTCCGTGAACTGGCGGCGGAAGTGGTCAATATAGCCAGCGAACCGCGCATGGCCGCGATAAAGCAGCGCTGGTGCGATGTCAATGGATTGCGCCGTCCGGATCATTCGCCGGTATGGTGCAATCCCGTTGGGCTCTGGAGTGAACTGCTTCCGGATTCCACTCTTGGCTGCCGCGATCCTTTGCTGCGGAATCTGGAATTAACGTTCAAGAAACTGCTGATTAAACGTAAAATTGATGATGACACCCCAATTAACGATTACTTCAAATCCGGCATGGTTTTCGATGTCACCCCTGAAAATGTATGGGGCGTGGACATTGTCAGGGAAAGCCTGGAAACAGAAGGTTCCGCATGGCTGTATAAGTCCGCCTTGCAGACTCCGTCCGACTTTGACCGGCTGCGCATTCCGGAGTATCGTTATAACCCGCAAAAAACCGCTGTGGCGGCAGCCCATTTAGAAGAAGTGCTGTCCGGCGTTATGCCGGTCAAGATTGTGCCGTTTCAAGGGTACTTCAGCATTGCCACGATCTGTTCCGCCGCCGCCAATCTCCGGGGCATGGAACAGATGATGATGGATATGATGCTTGAACCGGAACTGGTACACCGGTTGATGAGTATTATATGTGAAGGCGCAATGCGTTTTCTGGATGCCGTCGAAGCCTCCGGGAAAATTGTGCCGAACAATGATGAAGCGATGTTCCAAAGCGATCCGCTTCGCCCTGGAATTACCGGAAATAATTATTCGTTGAAAGATTGCTGGATCGCCGGCAATTCACAGGAACTCGATCAGGTCAGTCCCGCGATGTTTGAAGAATTTCTGCTTGACTACCAGAAAAAAATCTTTGCCCGTTTCGGCGCGGTTTCCTATGGCTGCTGTGAAAATCTGACCAATAAAATGGATCCGGTACTGGCAATCCCGAACTTGAAGATAATGGTTTGCAGCGCCTGGACCAATCTCGACAAACTGATTGCCAAAGTCGGCACAAAACATTGCATCATGTGGCGGCACAAAGCCTCCGATGTAGTCTGCCCGCATGACACCGCCGCACTGAAACAATATGTCAACGAAGGAGCCCGGAAACTGCAAGGATGCTATTATCAGACAATCCTGCGCGAACTTCAGACACAGATGGGGCACGACAACAGGCTTTATGAATGGACCCAAATCTCCAAAGAGGCCGCAGTAAAATACGCATAATTATACTCTGCACGGTTGAAAATTTAACATAGATGAATAGGATTGTGGATTGGATTTTTTCGATCCGTCTGACAGGCGATATAAATATCGCCGGAAGAAGGAACGGAAAAATACAGCCGCAAGACATTAACCGCAAAGCGGTTGCGATCTTTCGAGTTTGGTTTCGCACTCTTCGAGGCCTTCGATACCACGGTATCGGCA
>CAIMFA010000820.1 GCA_903840185.1 uncultured Lentisphaeria bacterium
CTGTCGCAACTGTGGCAATGCCAGTTACAGTAGATTGTGTGATGACTTTTGAGAATTCATTTTCCATTGTCTTCTTGAAAATATCAAAAATTGATTTTTTTACAGAAGCAGATATCTCTTTTATATCTTTTCTCACTATACAAAGTCTCCTCATTATGTATTACTTCTCATTATAGATTGAACCAAAATTAAGGTAGCCTAAAAACGAGAGAATTCAATAAATCGCCCAAAATGAACAGCCATCATCGGGACAAAACATCTTTTTCGATGTTTTTCGTTGCTTCGAAAACTTTTATTTCTTGAGTTTTTCTATGCTTTAATAAGGCACATTTGAATTTTTTATGCGGAAGAATGACGGAAGCGTTGTTAATGCCAGTCAGGCGACCGGCGCTCCCAGGTTTTCTTTCAATACATTCGTACTACTATCCGTCATGCATTCCATCCGTCAAGAAAAGTTTCGGAGGAGGGATGCAAGGGGGAACCTGACTTCCGTGCAATTGCGCCGTTTGGGCATATCTTCGGCGTCAGCTTCGCCTTGCAGTATGCTTATACAGCATCGGTTTGCTTTCTTGAATCTACGCCCAAGCCTTCGCATTGACGAAAGTCAGGAGGAACTGTCCGTCCCGCAGTTGCGGGACCTGCAAACATAAAATTGTTTCCCTTTAACTGCCGCCGGCGGCCCGCCGGGCGTGATCCAACGGTCCCGCAGTCGCGGGATTGGTCGCCAAAGGCGAAATGCATAAAGCCGCTCAGGCGACCGGCGCTCCCAGGTTTTCTTTTGTGTGTTTTGTGGACAAATTTATTTAAATCCTGTCCATCCCTGATAAACTATTTCAAATACAGTTTTTCGGCTAACTTCAGGCCGGAACGGGTTTTGAAAATGCGGGTTATTAATTCTCTGGTTTTAACCGGTTCCAGGTCGGGGAATTCATCCGGGAGATTGACCAGCCAGTCGGCGTCCCAGATAATGCGGAATTCCGGGGTGTCAATGTTTTTGGCGCTGTGATGCGAACCGATAATCCGGCAGACATGCTCGATGACTTCATTGCGCAAGCCGAGTTGTTCAAGGATTTTTGCGGCAATCGGGGGGCCTTCAATTTCCTGATAGTTGCCGGCTGCGGAATTGTATTTGCGTTCAGCTTCATGAATCCCGATGTCGTGAAGAATCGCGGCGGCCTTCACGACCAGCGGATCGGCATTCTCGGTTTTCAGGATTTGTTCGGCAAAATCGAGGACTTTCAGCGCGTGGTCAATGCGTCTTTTATCATCGCCGAAAATCTTTTTCATTTCAGCGATCAACCGGTCGCACATTGACGCGACATTGGTATACTGGTCGGCCAGCGGGCCGAGGCATTCTTTGGCGAACTTGCACCATTTCGCGCAGCCAAGATTAATTTTAGGATTGCGGACTTCCGCTTTGCAGGCGGAGCATATCCGGAACGGCTCATCTTTAAAAAATTCAATCTCAATGTCGCAATGCGGACATTTTAAAGTAAAAATATCGTCCGGTTTCCAATACCGCATATCCTGTCCGGGGCATCTGAAATCAGCCATAATAATAACCTCATTTTATTAAATCCGGGAGTCAGGAGTCAGGA
>CAIMFA010000821.1 GCA_903840185.1 uncultured Lentisphaeria bacterium
CTTTCCATGATTACCTCTTCATCTCCGCGTCCAGGTTATCAGTTTTAACTTTGACAAAGGCGCGCTCACCGCTGATCAGTTCAGCGCCAGGAATCTCCGTTCCGGCGGCCAGCTCGGACATTACCGCGTCCTTCAGGATAACCGGCTGTTTTTCGTATAGACAAATGCCGTTACGGTCAGCCCATTCAATCAGCGCGGTGTCGTCAGTGATTTTTACGCTGTCCGGAGATTTACGCAGGCCGAACTCGGCGTTGGCGGTCTTCTGAGCCCGGGGCTACTGAAACCAGTCTTTATGGCTCATAATGACCATGGCGAACTCTTTCTCCTCCAGGTCGGTATCTGCCTTCAGAGTACCGAATTCAGCGTCAAAGCGTTCCTGCTCCCGGGCGGTCAGCTCCGCGTTCTTTTTATCCATGGCCGCTTTAGCCGCCAGGACTTTAACCCGGCGCGGCGCAAACGCATTGACCTTGTCGATCAACTGGCCAAGCGTAATCGCGTCCAGGCTTTTGGTGTCGTACAGATTCTGTCTCATTATATTCCTTTCGCCGTTTCCGGCTGTTGTTTGCTGTAATTGCCCTGGAGAGATACGGCCTCTCCGGCGGGCCACCACCCATTTATCCGGGCCGGATTACCGACACGAGCGCGACTCAGTCTTATTAATGTCCCGGTGCTACCGGCACATGGCGGTACCCACTATATTGCTAATGTCGGCTGCTTAGGTTGGACGTCTGTCCTGTAGACCTTGCGATCCTTGAATTCCTGCTGCTTGCCCCGGTTCCAGTTCGCTACCGGCCTGAAATACCCGCATACCCTGCTGTACACTTCACACTTGATTCCGCATTTTGGCTTTTCCATGATCCAAATCCTTTTTTTTTCTCGCACAAAGGCGCAAAGACACAAAGTTTTTTGTTATGTTTTTAACTTCCAATTTCCCTGGCCTTGGCCAGTGTCTTATTATCCAGGCCGTGCAGCTCGCGTTCCGTGGCCGGTACCGGCGGCGGGAATTGCAGATGCTGTGCAATTGCCCGGGCGACGTAAGGATAGACATCTCCGCGCGCCGCCTTGCCGACATCGCCATTCTGCTCCAGCCCTAGTAGCCGATGTATTTGCGCCAGGCAGAACCCCGCGTCAACAATCGCCGTCAAAAGCTCCGGAATGGTGGTATATTTTGAAAAATCTACCTTGGCCTTGATATCGGCCGGAGTAATGGCCGGAGCCTTCTGGCGGCCGCTTCCAGGGCCTTTGCCGGCGCGTTTGGTTTTGGCGGTTTTTAGAGTACCACAAGCATCCTGCGTGTGAAGATCCTGCAAGCTGGAAGCTTGCGTTACTTTGTCTGTTTTCCTGGATTTTGCGCCTTTATCATGCGCCAGCAAGCGGACAATATATTCATCGTTCAGGATCATTTCATCATTGACAGTATAGCCGTCATCGGATACGGCGGTGATCCTGCCGCCGCTTTCGTAACGTTTATAAAAATCAGCGTATTCTTTGCCCTCTACCTGATCCGGATCAATGAGCTGTACAATGTCATTAATTTTGTATTTCATGATTTTTTGCTCCTGAATCCTATCTTCCGGCTTCCGGCTTCCGGCTTCCGGCTTTTCCGAAATTTTAGCGGCTGCTGCCTCAGGCATTAAAGCCGGTGTGACCACCGGCGCTCCGCGGACTCCGAACAATGCCCTGAATTCCGTTTCACTTCCCTCAAACCTGAACTTCATTTTTTCTGTCTCCTTGTTATTTGTTTTTCGTTGGATATTGGATATTCCTTGTTGGATATTGGATATTCAGAAACCCCATTTCCCCGGCTGTATTCCCAGCCTTGTTTCCTTGATCTCCTGGATTGACGGTAGTAGCAATTCCAGTTCATCGAGAGCTTTGCTGCTTAACCAGGGCCGTGTATATCCGAACCCGTTATCCAGCCACCCATTAGATTCCGCTAACATACCGGCCTGCACCTGCTTCCAGTTTGCGGCCTGCCCCTCCAGCCACCCCAACTCCCGAAGCTGCTTGAAAATCAAATGCGGCCCGGTAACTACATGCCGTTTTCTCAGAAGTGCAGCAGCAGCTTCCAGACAGATGAACCCCGGCGGACGTTTGGCATGCAGCATCATGATTTCACCCCTTAATAATCGCTTTGCATTCGCGGTATTCTGTCGCGCTATCAATCACCAGATCGCCGTCGCAGTCAAGAACATTGTCCGGATCATCCGGATCAATGTTATACCCCGCCGCCAGGCGTTCGCGTTCCTCTTCGCACTCAATCTCGAACTTCTCATAAGGCAATAAACAGCAGACCCACATTTTAATTACCTCCAGGTTTTAAACTTTTCTCGCTTGACCTCTTTTCTCGCTTAGCTCCTCGCAATAGCATATTGCGCAATCCCGGCGCGGCAGCCGCCGCAGCGTGAAGATAATTATTGACAGAACCTATTGATATTTTCGCTGCCACGGCAAGTTCCCGCTCTGACAACTCAGGCTGATTCATCCGTAGAAATACCACATGCAGCAGTGCCGCGTTGCTTCTAACCAATGCAAGCAGTTCAGCGGTGATCCACTCCGGCAGGCGCGGCTTACGGCGTTTAAAAGTATGACCGCAGTCAGGGCAGCACTCGCCCTCGCGTTCCATCATAATCGCTTCCGGGCTCCGGTTATCCGCCAGCTCCCGAATATGCGCCACCCCTTCATAACCCACATGCCCCATAGCTATTCCCTCCCCGGTTGTACGATATTTTCAATTTTTGTGAGAGTGCTGTCGATTTTTTTGAACCCGTTGGCAATGGCTTTTTCCGTGTTTGAGTTTTTCCTGCACAGTGCCTTATGGTTTGCAATTCCAGACCGCAACGCTACATTATCGGCATGGCAGGATGCGTTGAATTCGCGGTACTCGCGGATCAGTGCATCGTATTGGGGTTTGACATTGCGCCGCCAGTCTACCAGCGCATAGATCACGCCAAACAGGAGACCGCTTCCAAGCCAGTATAACAAGGAGAATTGATCATGATGATGATGGATGTTATAGGAGTCGTTATCGCCGCCGTTGCCGCCGCCGGCGCTTTCGCCACTACTCGCGGAGCCATGCAACTCAAGGTGCTGGAGACCATCCGCGCCGAACGTCTCGACCTGGAAAAAGAAAAGACTGCCAAAGAGCGCTATTACCGCGAACTTGCTGAGGGAGAAGTTAAACGCTTGCGGGAAGTGCAGGAATATGTTTGTGTCAATCTTGAATCTGCCGCCGAAAAACTCCAGGGCGTTGAGATAAAAATGGACAAGAGATTTGAGGAGATGAATAAATATATACAAGAAATAGACGACCAGGAACAGCGAATACAAAATCTCGCTGATAAGATTGAAGAACATTGCGGCATAAAAGTTCCCAGACCGGAATAGTTTCATTTCCCTTCACCCTCCTCGCCATATCGCGCAACGTAAACCACTGCCGGATCAAGTTTGGACACTTGATACTTCACCTGATGCAAAGTCGGAATGACTGCGAGCTGATCTTTTTTTCTAAAAATATCGACGGCCATCTGATAAGCCTGGGAAATGTAAAGACGGTTACGATTCAGATAGAGCATGTAGAACATGTGCCAGAATAGGCTATTGCCATATGGTTGACGTCTGCCCCTGCGTTTGTCCGCCATAGCCGCACGGGTCTGCATCTTTGTTCTGGCGTTATACGGGAACACTTTTGCATCCGCCTTCCACAACTCATTCGGCTTTACTTTGCTCCAGTCTTTCACTTGGCCCCTTTTCTTGCTTGTCACTTTTCTCGCTTCCATTTCCCTTTCCTCCGGTTTTGGTTTTTATAGTACGCAAGCATCTTGCTTGCGATATTTAATAGTAAATATTTTTCTATAAATTTTTTTCGTGCACGAATGGTTCATTAAATGTTGCGGCATACCATCTTGCTATGGCCTGATAAACAAATTGAGGATTCTTGCGAATATTTAATTTTTGCTTCAATTTCTCAACCTTTGCAGCCTCTTCAGGCAACAGCATAAGTGATACTTGCACCTTAGTTTCTTTGCCCTCTGTAATCTTTGTCATTTTATATTCCTTTATTTAATACTAGATATTTTAATCTATTATTAAATAAAATGCAAGCCGTATTTATACTTTTTCTTTGTTTTTTCTGATTTTTGCTGTATTATAGATAGTATGGCGCAAATTTTAAGGAGTATTTATGCTCGAAGAGCAAATCAAAGAAGCACTTGAGAAAGCTTATCAACAATGCGAGACTCAATCTATCTTAGCCGAAAAGATAGGTATTTCGCAGGGGCTGCTTGCTAGTTATCTTAGCGGATCTCGTCCAATTAACAATATGACTCTTGGAACCTGGGCAAAACTTGAACCTGTCATTCGTCAATACTTGCCTCCAGAGACAAGGCCGGTAGTAGCCGAGGAACGCGCCGCCTATAATGCCGGCAATTTGCCGACACCATCATCTTTAGATGATTCGCTATTAACAGAATTACTTGAGGTATGGTCTAAACTAACTAAATCTGACCGACTTCGAACGCTGGCAATAGCACATGATTTCCTGGAGGGACCGCCAAAACATGTCGAACTGCCAGCCGGAGAGCCACAGCGCAGAAAGCGGGAAATTGCAGGGTAACGGCTGGGGAGTTTTGACTTATACCCCTGCATATGGCGGTTACGAGCAAACATCTTTAGACTTTTTCGATTAAACAAAGGAGGAAGATATGAAAAAATTATTAATCGGTTTGGCTCTGACGGGATTAATGTTTCATATAGTAACTGCTGATGATAAAATTGATTCAAGTAATACGCAAACAGTTAAGGTTAAAGACTTAGAGCTTATCCGTAAATAACTCCTAGTTTTCTATATATTATCATGGATGCTGTCAAATGAAGCAGC
>CAIMFA010000822.1 GCA_903840185.1 uncultured Lentisphaeria bacterium
AAGCCTCGGGGGATTACGGACGGATTTCCACGCCCTGCGGGCTTGAAGACCAAAGCCAAGACAAAGAGCAAAGTCGCCCCTATGGTCGGGGAATTTTGTCCGTCGGGGCCCCATCCCAGGCATTCCGAAAAAAAATCGACTTTTTTTTCGTAATTCCATCCCGGCGGCAGTAACACGGCGAACCATAGTCGAATGTCAGACTCCGGTTCGGTAGATAGATTCAAAAAACAAGATAACTTTAGAAAAGAGAGGAACAAAGATAATGAATGCGATGATAAAAAGAAGTTTATTGGTGTTGTCCGTGATTGTCGCGGCGTGCGGAGTTCTCGCTGGCGCTCCAGAGAATCTCAAGGTCTATCAAATAGATAATATTCTGCGCAACGGGGATTTTAAGCAACGCGCCTTCAACCGCGACGCACCGGCACATTGGAATCTCACTTTAGACCACTGGGCCGAGTTGCCAGGGGAGATGAATTTTTATTCATTGAAAGACGGAATATTGCAATTTAAATCTCCTGCGCCGGGCATCGTCCAGTTCCTTGATATAACGCCAGTGACGGCCTTGGATTACACATTGTCGTTTGAGTCGGAAGTAGAAGCGGGGATACTTGAATGTTCGGTTAAAGGCTCGAAGGACTGGTTGTCCATGCAAATCAAGGCGGGGAAGGGGATTGAACGGCACAGTTTCCCTTTCAAGTTGGATTCGGGGGTAACTACCGATGAGTGGAGGGTGGAATTCATCCCGCGTGGCGAAGGTGCCGTGGTCAGGATTCGCAATGTCGAGCTGAAGCCAACGCTGCCGGAAAACAGAACGGATGCGAAAGCAATTTATATCGACAACATCGGCAAAGAAATTCCATTATGTGGCATAGCGGTCATAGATAATGATTCGGCTTTTGAGCATTTCTATGATTTGAAAGCGGCGCAGTATCTGCGGAAATATTTGTATGTCAGTTTCGGACGCGTTATTCCTATTTATACAGGAAACAAAGAAACAATCGAAAAAGAAAAAGGCATGGTTTGCTTCGGAAAATCTCTAATTGACTCAACTGAAATGGCGAAAGTCACGGCAGGCGGCTATGCGATGGAGTACAAAGGCGGAAACATCTGTGTCGGAGGAAAAGACGATGGAGCTGTTCACGGTGCCTTTTCCCTGCTCGCCGGGATGGGGCTGGAGTTTTTTGCCACCTTGAACGATTTTATGCCGGCGACGAGCGAGGTCATCAAACTCGCGAAGTCGGCAATCATCCGCAATCCGTCGTTCGCGCATCGCTTTTTAAACTGGTCGGTAATGTCTCGTGCCCCGCTTGGAGAGAGTTGCGCGGAAATCATGGCCTGCGGTCGCTATGCGGGACAATGGTGTACGACCGACCATACCAACGGCATTCTGGTGGATCCGTTCATCTATTTCAAAGACCATCCCGAGTATTACGCGCTGAACAAAGAGGGCAAACGTTCTTGGCAAGGCGGGGGGCTGGCTTCGCGTAACGGGGTTAAAGCATCTACAAGCATGACGCGCAATGAAGCCGCGATTTTCCGCTGCACGATGAATTTGTGCTGGTCAAACCCGGAAGTCCAACGGATAGCGGCAGCAACCGTGTTGAGATGGTTTGAACTCTGCCCGGAGATGAAAATGATTTCAGTGATCCAGGGCGACGGATCTCATCCGTCCGACTGGTGCCAATGCGATAACTGTAAGAATTTCGGGGTCAGTTGCACCGACAGATATCTGCGTTTCGTGAATGTCATCGCCAAAGCGGTCAAGGAAAAATACCCGGACAAGCTGATCTGGGCCTACGCTTACTGTATGACATTCGATCCGCCCGTGAAAGTACTCCCCGAATCCAATGTGTTCGTTGATATTGCCGTCTGCTCTACCCCATGGGGACTAAATGGAAGCCCGACAGAAACCAGTATCCTTGCACCATCTTGCAAACAGGGTGTCATTGGGGTTTCCAATTGGAAGAAAACAGATGTTCCGCTCGGCTGCACCCTGTATTTTCCGACATCTTACGAAGCGGTGTCCAAGATGCGGTTCTTCGGTGACCGCGGCGCAACAACCATATTCCATGTTTTTCATAACAATGACGGTGGTGGCGCGTTGCCGTCCTACATTATGCGCAAATTGTCTTGGGACTTGGCGATGGATGTGAATTCACTCATCGACCGTTTCATGGCCTTCTATTACGGCCCGGCCGCTCCGGCTATGCGGAAGTTTTTCAACCTGGTCGAAGAAAAGAAGCTGGCTTTTGCGAATGGCATCGGTCAGGGAGACCTTGGTTCTGATTACATCCCGTTCGTGGTCGACGATGAGACCCTTGTTAAAGGATGGGAATTCCTCGATCAGGCCGAGGCGCAGGTCAAGCGGAGTGACGGACGGAGGATGATTCTCGACCAGAAACTGGCGTTTTTGAACAGCTATTTGATGCGGAACAAATCATTCCTGCTGAAGGGAGAGGCACTGGAGCGTTTCGCGAAGTGCCTAGCGGAAGCGCTGAGACTGGCGAAAGAACTAAACGACAAGGCACCAAAATATGGTATGACCTACCGGGAGATGATCTGGGCCTCGACAGGCATAGATATCGGTGATACACAGCCTTGGCACAGATCCCCGGTCGTCCAGAAAATATTAGACGACCCGCAGGGCATGGTCAAGGCCAACAAGAAAGAGGCTTATGTTAAAACGGAGAAAGGTCTGAAGTTTGATCTGATGGCATTCGCCGGCGGCGGAGATTCGCTGAACTATCA
>CAIMFA010000823.1 GCA_903840185.1 uncultured Lentisphaeria bacterium
CAATTAACAATTAACAATTAACAATTAACAATTAACAATTAACAATTAAAACCGAAGGCGTTTGTTTAGATAATAGAGGGTTGGGTTATGATCTTTAAAATTATATGTCCGGGATGTAAAAAGCGGTATGATGTGCATAACAGTTTCAGCGCTAAAAAAGTGGCCTGCGACTGCGGCGTGAAATTCAATCTTCCGGCGGCTCCGCCGGAAGGCGATTATCAGGTATGTCCGGGCTGCCATGAATTGACTTCCAATGACAATGTCATCTGCACGTCATGCGGGTTCAACTTCAAAACCGGGGGCAAGGTTGCCGCCAGGAAGAAGATGAAAGACGATGACGAACCGGGTTTCTGGTTCACCTATGGCATTCTGATCAAAAAGCTGGTGATACTGTCCATCGTATTGCTGGTCGGCTTTATGATTTATCATTATTACACGGCTAAACCGTTCGGCATTTCCGCAAAAGCGCCGCTTGGGATGTTTCCGGTTGTGAACACCTTTCTAGGTACGCTGAATTTTGAGTTCAAGGAACTGCCGGCCCCTGCACAATATCCGGACTGCAAAATGTATTGTTTCAACAATGCGAAAGCGGCGAAGGATACCAGAGGCATGGTTGATGAAGAGATTATGATGATTGCGGATAAAAATGGAATTATTCAGGCCTTTTTCGGACACTATTCTGTACCGGATGTTGCGCTCAATCCGAACGGAACTATTGTCTCGCGTTTCTTCGGGAGACTGCGCACTGAATTTGGCGTGCCGGAAAAGCCCGACTTTAAAGTGGTCACCCACGGTACCGGGCGCATGGCCTGGTCTGAAAATGTATGTAACTGGGGCAATCAGAATATCAGTATTTACTGGACGCGGGTTGATAACTCCATCGGGCTGGTTTCCTCTAATCAGAAACTGGCAATCACGCTGGCGAAATATTCGCCGGAGAAAACGTTGAAAGCGAGTATGCGCGGCGACGATGAGGAAAGCGGCGGCGGCGTCAGCATCAGTCCAGGTATTGGCGGCAATACCGTTAAAAATATCAGCAAAGGCATCAATAAAGCAGTGAATAAGAAACAGCAGGAACTGGAAGAATAAAATGAAAAATGAAAAAGCAACATGCGGATGGGCCGGAACAGACCAGCTTTATATAGATTATCATGATAAGGAATGGGGAGTGCCGGTTCATGATGACCGGAAAATCTTTGAATTCCTGGTGCTGGAAAGCGCGCAGGCCGGATTGAGCTGGATCACCATTTTGAGAAAGCGTGAAAACTACCGGCAGGCGTTTGCCGGATTTGATCCGGTGAAAGTCGCGCGGTTTGATTCAACGAAGGTCGAAGAACTGCTGCAGAATCCGGGGATCATCAGAAACCGGAAAAAGATCGAGTCGGCAATAAACAATGCTCAGCGTTTTCTGGAAGTGCAGAAGGAGTTCGGCAGTTTTGACAAGTATATCTGGAGTTTCACCGGGGGCCGCCAGCTTGTAAATGCCTGGAAAGATTTATCGCAGCTGCCGGCAACCTCGCCGGAGTCGGACAAACTGAGCAAAGATTTGAAAAAACGCGGGTTTAAGTTTTTAGGCTCAACCACCTGTTATTCGCACATGCAGGCGACCGGTATGGTGAACGACCACATTACCTGCTGTTTCAGATATAAGCAGGTGCAGGGGTGAGGGGCGAAGAGAGAAGTCAGAATTCAGGTGAGTTCTGCGAAATGATGATTTATTGAGTTTAGGTTTTTATTTTAGCCGTAAATCTGTAGAGCTAAGAAGCAGATTACGTAAAAAGATTAAAAAAGAGCTAAAAAGCCGATATTTTTGGCGTATTTTATTCTGCG
>CAIMFA010000824.1 GCA_903840185.1 uncultured Lentisphaeria bacterium
CCTCGATGCCAAATTCCAGCTCGCATGGGACAAAGACAATCTCTATCTGCGCGTAGCCTGTGTTGATGACAAATTCATTCCGCTTGATCAGGCAAAGTGGACTCCGACGGCGCTATATAGTAACGACGGCTGTGTGGAGGTATACCTGGACACCGTCGCCAGCGGACGCGGCAACTCGACAAAAGGATACGATCAGTACGACTATCGCTATGACTTCGCCCCCGGCAGCGGCAGGGCGGAAAGCGGCCCCGGTTCAGTATACCGTCTGCAGGAGGTATTCCGCCAGCTCGCCGGAGGCATGTCAATGCCCACCAGAGAACAGGCTTCGAAAGGGGTCAAATGCGAATTCCGCCGCAATGGCAACTCTTACAGTTATGTCATGATCCTGCCGCAAATGTATATCGAGCCGCTGCATCTTGAAAGCGGCTGGCGCGCCGGTTTCGGCCTCTATATTCACGACAAAGATACTGGCGAAAAGAACAATCCGTCAAGTCCCGAGAAAGGCGTGTCGATCTCGACGAAAAAGGGAGAGCACTGCAACTTCCGTCCGGATCTATGGCCGGTGATAGTTCTGGACTGAACAGGATAATAAAGGCGTAAGCCGCATAATAAGGATTTGGAAATGAATGAAGCGACAGAAAAAATTGCTTTGCCGACTGCATCGCAATTGAAGTGGGCGGATACCGAAATCGGGGTCATCATACATTTTGACGTTCAGGTTTTTGAACCGGATTATTCGTTCCGTAAAAAATGGGGTTATACGCCGGATCCCAAAGTCTTTAATCCCGCCGCGCTGGATACCGACCGGTGGCTTGAAACTGCTGTCAGCGCCGGTGCAAAATACGCCGTACTGGTGGCAAAGCATTGCAGCGGATTTTCTTTATGGCCTACTAAAGCGCACTCATACAGTGTTGCCGGTTCTCCATGGAAAAACGGTCAAGGCGATATTGTGGCAGATTTTTTTAAATCCTGCAGGAAGTTCGGGGTGAAACCCGGCTTGTACTGCAGCGCATCATGCAACGCTTATATGAATGTGGATAATCCCGGCAAAGTCCGCTCCGGCGGTCAGGTTGAACAGGCGCACTACAATAAAGTGGTGGAGACACAGCTTACTGAACTATGGTCTCAATACGGCGAACTCTTCGAGATATGGTTTGACGGCGGGGTGCTCGCGCCTGAACAGGGCGGGCCGGATATTGTTCCGATTATGCGCCGTCTGCAACCTGACGCAGTGGTATTCGGCGGACCAGCCGGATGGCCTTCGCTGGCGCGCTTCGTCGGCAATGAACGCGGCGAAGCCCCGGATCCATTCTGGAGTTCAACCGATAATCTGGAAGCTTTTGACGGCACGACAGAAGTCGCCGGACTGGGCGGCAATCCCGATGGCGCGGTGTGGGTCTGCGGCGAGTCCGACATGCCCAACCGCGATCAGAAAAAAGCTTTTCAGGGAGGATGGTTCTGGCGCAAAGGCGATGACCAGTTTGTCTATTCCCTCGACCACCTGACCGAATGTTATTTCACCAGCGTGGCACGCAATACTAATCTGCTGCTGGGAATGGTGATTGATCCGCGCGGACTGGTGCCTGAAATGGATCAAAAACGCTTCGCCGAATTCGGGCGGCAGATAAAAAAAATCTTCTCCAACTGTCTGGCAAAAAACCAAGGCGAAGGAAATTCCATTACACTCAAGCTGCCGGAAGACAAAGCGGCAAATATGCTGGTAATCATGGAGGATATTGCATATGGCGAACGCATAAGACAATATATGGTTGAAGCGTTTACCGACGGGAAATGGATAAAAATATGGCAGGGGACATGTGTCGGTCACAAAAGAATAGAGCGCTTCATCCCGATGCAGGCATCGGAAATACGATTGACCATAATGAAAAATACCGGAACTCCGAAGATCCGGGAATTCAGCGCATGGCAGGTTGAAGATAATCTCTTTTCCGTTCCACTCAGCCAGGTGCAAAGAAACAGATTGTCCATCACGCGGAATAAGTCCGGCTATGTCAATATCCGTTCCATTAATCCTAATCTGTCAGTAAGATATACTGTCGACGGTTCTGAGCCAACCGGGTCCTCGCCGGTCTTCGAGCATCCGTTTCTCATGCGTGACGGTGGAATTGTGAAAGCGTTCTCATTTATCAGCGAAGAATCCAGATCCGCGACAACTGCCGCCATTTTCGGATGCGACAGGAGTTCATGGCGCATCGTAAGCACCAGCCTGGACAGTCCATTCAAAAATGGTGGATCCGCAGGAGTGGAACATTTACTGAATGACGATCCGGAGACTTACTGGCATACATATCATAACGATAAATCCATAAGCGCACCGCCGCATGAAGTCGTCCTGGACATGGGCAGTATTATGAGTGTAAAAGCATTTACATTCATGCCGGGGCATGAAGCTATTCCTGATCAATACGAGTTTCACCTGAGCACAGATGGAAAAACCTGGACACTGGCGGCGGAAGGATATTTTACCGATATCAAGGAGAATCCGGGAATGCGCCTGATTCCCATGAAAAAATCAGTATTGGGTCGTTTCATCCGTTTCGTTGCAAAGCATGTTATTGATGATGGCGATTATGTAATCGCGGCAGGCATCGGGGCGGTCGTTGAATAGATATACTCTGCGCGGTTGAAAATTCAACTTTAGATGAATAGGATTGCAGATTGGATTTTTTCGATCCGGCTGATTGGCGATACCCACATCGCCTGAAGGAGGAACGGAAAAATACAACCGCAAGACATTCACCGCAAAGCGGTTGCGATCTTTCGAGTTTGGATTCGCACTCTTCGAGGCCTTCGATACCCCGGTATCGGCAGCCTCTCAGAATACGAACCAATTC
>CAIMFA010000825.1 GCA_903840185.1 uncultured Lentisphaeria bacterium
AATTCCTACAAAATCTCGCATGGCGGCTGGATTCCGCTGACGCTGGGGCTTTTTATCTGCATGCTGGCGCTGGTCTGGCGGCAGGGGCGCGCATTAATGCGGAACAACATTGTTCAGCAGTCAGTTCCGATGTCGGTTTTCATTGACAGCCTGAATCTGGAGCTGCCGCTGCGGGTTCGCGGTCTGGCCGTGTTTTTGAGCGGGAACGACGGCGTGCCGAGAGTCCTGCTGCATAACTTGAAACACAATAAAGTTCTGCATGAAAAAACTATAATCCTGAAAATCGTCACTCATGAAGTCCCGTTCGTTTCCGCGGCGGAAAGGGTCGAATTCAACGTGTATGATGCCGGCCTGGGATTATACGGGGTGACATTGAACTATGGTTTTTGCGAGAATATCAACATTCCCGAGGCGCTGGCGCTGATCCGCACTCCGGAACTGGATTTAAGCAGGAAAATAGGCATTTCATATTTCCTGGGCAAAGAATCTATGGTTTTTGCGAAAAACAGGGAGAAAATGTGGCTCTGGAAAAAGAAGATCTTCTATGCCATGTCCAGAAACGCCTACGATATCACCGCATATTACGGACTGCCGCCCAATCAAGTGACCGAATTCGGCATTCAAGTGGAATTATAGAACAGCCGCTTTCGTTGCCTTTAATCGTTCTCAGTGCTTTGAAAATAAATAGATACGGTATTATCTTACTATTTGCATAAAAATTAATATTCAGGATATATAATCATGGAAGAAAATATTGTCAGCAGCCCGGCTCCGACAGACTTTATCCGGGCGATTGTCGCGGAAGACATCAGGAACAGCAAGCACGGCGGCAGGGTTGAGACCAGATTTCCGCCCGAACCGAACGGCTATCTGCATATCGGCCACGCCAAAGCGATCTGCATTGACTTCGGCATTGCTAAGGAAAACGGCGGAGTCTGCCATTTGCGCATGGACGATACCAACCCGACCAAAGAGGACATCGAATACGTCAATTCCATTATGGAAGACGTCCGCTGGCTGGGCTGGGAGTGGGGCAAATATATGTTCTACGCCTCCGACTATTTTGAACAGCTTTACGACTATGCGGTAGAACTGATCAAACGTGACAAGGCCTATGTCTGCGACCTGACTCAGGATGAAGTTAAATCTCATCGCGGCACGTTGACTGAAGCCGGCATAGAAAGTCCGGGGCGTAACCGTTCGATTGAAGAGAATCTGGATCTTTTTGCCAGAATGCGCGCCGGTGAATTCGAGGACGGCTCGAAAACTCTTCGCGCCAAAATTGATATGGCGTCGAATAACATCCACATGCGCGATCCGGCAATCTACCGCATCCGCCGCTTCCATCATTACCGTACCGGCGATAAATGGTGTATCTATCCGATGTACGACTTCGCCCACTGCCTGAGCGATTCGATTGAAGACATCACCCATTCGATCTGTACACTGGAGTTTGAGATTCACCGCCCGCTGTATGACTGGTTCCTGGATGCGCTGGAAGTGAAAAAACATCCGCAGCAGATCGAATTTGCGCGGCTCAATCTCTCTTATACCATCATGAGCAAGCGCAAACTGCTGGAACTGGTGCAGAATAAACTGGTCAGCAACTGGGATGATCCCCGCATGCCGACCATCTGCGGCTTGAGACGCCGCGGCTATACCCCGGAAGCCATCCGCGCGTTCTGCGAAGTTATCGGCGTGACTAAATACAACAGCCTGACCGACATTGCGCTGCTGGAACACTGCCTGCGTGATGATTTGAACAGGAAAGCGCTGCGGGTGATGGCTGTTATCAATCCGCTTAAGATCGTCATTGAGAACTTTCCTGAAGGCGTGGTGGATGAACTCGATGCCGCCAACAACCCGGAAAATCCGGATTCCGGCATCAGAAAAGTTCCGTTCTTCAGGGAGATTTATATTGACCGCAACGACTTCATGGAAAACCCGCCGAAGAAATTCTTCCGTCTGGCTCCCGGCCAGGAAGTGCGCCTGAGATACGGTTATTTCATCAAATGCGAAAGCATCGTCAAAGACGATGCCGGCAATATCACCGAACTGCGCTGCACCTACGACCCGGAAACCAGAGGCGGCAACGCCCCCGATGGCCGCAAGGTCAAAGGCACCATCCACTGGGTTTCCGTGCCGCATGCGCTGGAAGCCGAAGCCAGAATCTATGACCGGCTGTTCACGGTTGATAATCCGGGCGGGGTTGAAGACGATTACCTGAATTATATGAATCCGGATTCGCTGAAAATAGAAAAATGTTTCATCGAACCGGCGGTCGCCAATGCCAAACCCGGCGATAAATACCAGTTTGAACGTCAGGGTTATTTCTGCGTTGACCTGGATTCCAAAACCGGCCGGCTGGTATTCAACCGCACCGTCCCGCTGAAAGACTCCTGGGCCAAGATCCAGCAGAACGAAAAAGCGAATTAACTGCCCGGTACCGGCATCCGTCAGGATGCCGTCCCGGACATTTTGGACACCACCCCAGCTCATTTTGGACACCTTGTCTGCATAATTTACTGGGAAGTCTGCGAAGACTGGGATGTATTTCCGGTTCCATACTTTTCTCGTTTTTCTCGCTTTCCACTTTCAACTCCAGAATCCGCGGACTTCCCCATTTTGGACACCGGTTACCCTCATTTTGGACACATGGCCTGCATTCTGTTTTCGTAATCTGGGAGTCATGGAAGACTGGGATGTATTTTCCGGTTCCATACCTTTCTCGCTTTCCACTCCCGCGAGGCTGGCTTTCCCCATTTTGGACACCAGTCGCCCTCATTTTGGACACACACATATATAGTTTTCAAAGAACTCTCCGGGACAACGCTCTGCTAAAGCTTCCGGAAGCAGCCGTCCGAGACGGCCTGCGCAACAACGATTCATCCTGTATCCCGCTTTCGCGGGAGACATTTTTGCCCATAGGACCTATAGGCCCCATGGCCCCATTCCGATTTTTCCGGCAGACGGACTAGGGACCTTCATGGACGACATGGACATTATGGACTGCCATGCCGGATAACTGCCCGCTCCCGGCTTTCCGCTTTTCTCGCTTGTCTAGCTTGTCTAGCTTGTCTAGCTTGTCTAGCTTTCCACTCCCGCGCAGCGGGCTACACTGCCATTGCAAAATAATCCGCTCTGTCTTTCGCTGCTTTGATCATGTCAGGGGCGTATTTGCCTTTTAACGTCCTGGGGGCGGCGTCTGTATACGGGATCTGCGGACGGCCTTCAGCCGCCGCCTTTTCATTGTATTTGCGTCTTTCCATTTCTGTGAAAGTAATCAGCATCATGTCTTCAAATTCTTCAGTCTCTTTTTTGCTGAAACCGTCACCGGCATCGGCTGGACACATCGCCATGTATTCGGCTAAAGCCTGCTGTCCGGC
>CAIMFA010000826.1 GCA_903840185.1 uncultured Lentisphaeria bacterium
CGTCGAAAAACCATATACCTGGAACGTTGCTGACTCCAACCGCTGGTTATACGTTTACGGCATGAATAACGAGCAAAAGGACAAGAAAAGCACTGGGGCAGATTACAGCTGGAGCATGGGCAATGTCAAAGGAGTATACAGGATATTCAGAGCCCAGTACAACATTGTTGTCGATAAAGCGTTTGATGATTTCAGGAGCTTTAAAACAATCGGACACCCGAGCGAACTTCCGGACCAGACGGATTCAATTAACACAGGCTCAGGCAATCAGGAAATGCAATTCGGATCTAATGCCGGCGTAGGAACAACACAGGGAGTGGCTATCAGGCACAGTATGAAAGCCAATAGCTCTTTCTGGGACGGGCATGTGGCTGGCTGGAATGCTTTAGATTTCAAAAGAAATGGTATGATTGGTTTATTCATCTCAACATCCGGAGGCGGCATATATACACAGTTATTATTTTAGCGTTAAAGTTAATTCGCACGTTAATTTTAAATGAACCAATTAGAATCTCGTAAATGAATACAGCAGGAAACATGAAAATTACTACAAAAACACAAAGCATAAAATTGTTCATCAAATCAATTTGTGCGACTTTGGTACTGGCTTCGTCGCCGTTACTGGGCGAAGAACTGATTAAGGATGGAAAAGTATCATCAGCTGATGCTGTACCCGAATGCCTCGCTCTCTGGAAAAACAATGGAGATGCGGAACTTCTGGCCGATTCAAAAATTTTTGCATCTCCGCCGGCGTCGGCACATCTCAAAATCAACAAGGACGGGTTCGACGGCAATGTAAGTGCGCGTTTCAAGTTGACTCCCGGGGCTTCGCTCAAGGTTTCAGGCAAGGTGCGGACTTCGAACAGCGGTGGATTTGTCGCCCTTCAATTATTTGATTCAAATAATAAAAGCATTGACTGGAAAAGGCTTGCCGCATTGGAGGCCGGAAACGAATTCGTCCCCTTTGAATTGATTACTACAGTTCCGGACAGGGCGGGGTCTGCACAAATATACGCCACGGCTAAATCCGGGGACATCTGGCTTGATGATTTATCTGCCATAATTGAAACTCCAATTGCAAATATCACAAAATCAGTCAATGAGATGCAGAAGCTGCCGGAAGGCAACCAGATGCTGCCGGAAAATGCGGCTTCATCGGCAGCGCTTATTGGAAATAAGGGCGTAATGGAAAAAGTTTCCATCGAAGGGCGCAGTTTCAAAGAGGCGCTAAGAATCACTATCAAAGAAAAGTGCAATACTCCCTGGGATGTGCAGATAGTCATTCCTTCAGTCTTAAAACTTTCAAAGGGGGATTCTGTAATCGTCAGAATGTGGGCGAGGACACTTTCTGCCGAAAATGAAACTGGCGAAGCATATCTTTCCGGGGGGGCGCAGAGAGACAAGGAGCCTCACGAAAAACCAGTATGGTTCAGTTTCAGCGTTCCGCGCGAATGGCAGTTGATCGAATTCAGTGGAATAAGTAATCTGGACATTCCAGCGAATCAAGTAAAATTCTTCATGCACATCGGACAAAATCTGCAATCCTTTGAAATCGCAGGCTTCCAGATGCTGAACCTTGGACAAAATGTCCCAAAAAAACTTCTGCCTGTACTAAAGCTCACATACGACGGAAGAAAGCCTGACGCGCCATGGCGGCAATTGGCGGAAGAAAGTATTGAAAAGATCCGAAAAGGTAATCTATCTGTGAGAGTAACAGATGCGGACGGCAATCCTGTTGAAGGCGCGGACGTCCAGATAAAAATGCAAAAACATGCATTCCCGTTCGGGACTTGCGTAAATGCGGCATATCTCAGCGGGGACATGGATAAGAACAACCCGAACGTTAAGCAATATCGCGAAGAGTTCCTGAAACTTTTCAACAGTGCCGTCATTGAAAATCACCTCAAGGCTCCGATGTGGGAAGACCCGAAAAATCGGGTTTGCGCCATGAATGCACTGAAATGGCTCAAGGCAAACGATATCCTCATACGCGGCCACACCGCAGTCTGGCCGGGGGAAAGATATTTTGCCCGGAGCTGGAACAGAATTATTGGATATAAGGCGAACAGTCCCTCGAAAACCCGCGAAGAACTTTTGGCTAGCGTCAGCGAAGAGAACAGACAAAAACTGTATGATGCTGTTAATAGCCACGTCACTGATATTTTCACTGCAACAAAAGGATATTGCTTCCAGTGGGACGTTATGAACGAGCCATATGCCAATCATACGCTGATGGATATTTACGGCGATCATGTGATGGTGGATTGGTTCAAAGCTGCGAAACTTGCAGATCCTTCCACCAGGCTTTGCATCAATGATTACGGGATTGTGATAGACGAGAAGCACGCCGAACATTACATGAAAACAATAAAATATCTTCTGGACAATGGCGCTCCGCTCGAAGGAATCGGCGAACAGGGGCATTACGGGCAGCAGCCGCCATCGATTTCAAGTGTAATTAAGGCCTACGACATGCTTGGCCGTTTCGGACTTCCTGTGATTTGCACTGAATTTGATATTGACAGTCCGGACGAAGATATAAAGGCAGATTTCCTCAGAGATTACATGACTGCGCTTTTCAGCAATTCTTCATGCGGAGGATTTATGCTGTGGGGGTTCTGGGAAGGCGCACACTGGAAACCTGATGCCGCCATGATTTCAAAAGACTGGAAGCAGAAGCCAGGGTACAAGGCTTACTGCGACCTCGTCTTAAAAAAATGGTGGACAAATACAGCCGGAAAAACAGGCCGGAACGGATTATATGAAATCAGAGGATTCCTCGGCGACTATGAAGTGACAGCTTCCCATGACGGTAAAACTAAAACTGAAAAGCTGAAGCTTCCAAAAGATGGAATCGAAATAAAAATCAAATTGGATTGAATCGCCAGGTAAAAGTGATAACCATCGATAGAAGAATACAGTAGCCGGTTGATTCTTTGAATAGATAGTCCTAAATATACAGGGATGATTATTGCTCATGGGAAATAAAAGTGACGAACATACCGGTTCATCTAAATTCCAGAAGCTAGGTTTAATTATGGGGCTGGCATTTTATATTGTATCCGCAATTATGGTAGCCAGCATTCAAAAAGGTGGTAGTATTCTAAATAAGAATGTTAAAACCATCACTTTCGCGCACTGGCAGCTGGAAGACGGCTTCAGGCAGGGTTTTGATGAAGCCATAAAGATGTTTGAAGAGTACAAAGCAAAGCAGGGACAGCAAGTAAAAGTACTCCAATCGACAGTACCGGTTCAAGGATACTTGCAGTGGTTTATGACCCAGCTGGTTGGCGGAGATCCAGCCGATGTAATCGAGCTGCACTGGTCATTCGATATCAGAAACCAATACTTTACTCCTCTTTCTCAATATATAGGCAACCCTAATCCGTTTAATAAAGGAACCCCGCTGGAGGGAATACCGTGGAAAGATACTTATGTCGATGACATGCGCGGCGGCCTGGACCAGAATTACGCGGAATATTATGGCGCAGGAATTTATATTCATACTTTCCGCATGTATGTGAACATGGATTTGTTGCAAAAAGCTACTGGCAGCCGCAAACTTCCAAAAACGCTCACGGAATGGTTGACTATCTGCGAAAAAATGCGGGAATACGGCAAAAAAACCGGAAAGCCGGTGATCCCTGTCGGAGTAAGAGGTTTCGATCGCGGTACTCTGGGCCAGCTTCTTGGCTATTATCAATCACAATTAAATGCCGATTTAAACGACATTCTGCCGGAATTTTGTGACGATGCGTCTACATTGGACATATTTAAAGCATTGCAGGAAAGAAAGCTTTCTAAAGATAAACAGCTGGCGGCAATTAGCATTGTCGCTGAAATCGGGAAATATTTCTGTGACGGTTTTCCATCCACCGACCTGGAGCAGACAAAATTTCTGTTTTTTGCCGGTAAAGTCGGCTTCTTTCCTGAAGGGACATGGAATGCGTTTTCGATGATTAACAATTCTCCATTTGAAGTGGAAATTATCGATGTTCCGGTTATCGGACCTGATCACAAATATTCAAAATTTTTTGCGGGCAG
>CAIMFA010000827.1 GCA_903840185.1 uncultured Lentisphaeria bacterium
TGCAAGTTTTTAGGTGAATAATTTATCGAATTGCAGAATTGAATTGCCTGCGATATAGTTGAGGTAAAAGTCAACTGTATGCGCCAGCAATTTCCGTTCTGCACGAACCGTCAGATGCCATAAATCCCTTGCCCTGACTTTTTCTATTTTGAATCTTTCGCTCAATTGTCCGATGACCGTCTCCACTATCCTTCTCGTGTTGTTTAAGGCCTTTACAACATGTTTTGGTCTGTGATCCTTCATGTTGTCCCGCAACGGAGTATGTAAGTTTACTCCTGCTCGCAGTAACTCCTCTTTAAGACGCTCTGAACAAATATATCCTTTATCTCCAAGTGTTTTAAATCCGTTTTTTTCGGCCATTTCAAGTAACATTTCTCGCTCGTCAATGTTGGCTGCCGCAATGTCCAGATCAAGAATAACTCCGCTTTTGTCGATCAGTAGATGTCCCTTGAACCCGTAATACTTCATGTCTTTAGCCGCACAATAACCATATGATGCCTCACCTTTATGCAAACGTGAAAAGTAAGCGCGTTTGAAACCGCAAACCGGCATCGGGAAGCCGTCAATTATACTTATGGAACTACCAGCCGGTAACAAAATCGCCACCAATTGTTCACGGATTTTCTGTTTATATCGCCAAAGATTAGCCGCCTGGCGGAGGAAAGTGGTGCGATGTCCGAGTCCAGGAAAATAATGCAACCAATGATTTTTGAAATAGCTATGGATCTTCTTATCCTGGTCAATACCAAGCGACTCTCCTACGATTTCCATCGTAATGACTTCCGCATCAGAAAGATTCGGAGCGGAACCTCGTTGACGGATACTGTTTTTTACAACTTATTTCAGCATTTCATCTACCAGACAGTAAACATTGATGATATATTCTTCGGTGAGCATGATGGACAATCCTTTAAATTAGACGTGATTATCCAATTTAAAGAATTTTGTTGCCATAATATGGCAAAATCATGCTCAATTTTCAAATTATAATTCATTTTTTCATTTTTAATAAACTTGCACACGACGTTATATAACAAAGAAGTTCTAAAGTGCTAAAGAGTTTAAGTTCTAAAGTTTTTTAAATCTTTAAATGCGGGTAAAAGTGCTATGTTCAACGAGTCTCCAAGACTCGGAGTTGTTTGAAAATTAAAAACGGTTGTGCTCAACGGCTCTCTAAAACCTCGGAGTGGATGTCAAAAATAACATGGTAGAAAAAGGATTTCCTTTGTGCCTTTGCGTCTCTGTGCGAGAAAACTGGAATTTGTTATGTTCAACGGCTATCTAAATCCTCGGAGTGAATGCATTTTTATGACAAAAAACTGGAACAGAGTTGCAAAGTTGCGGAGCACAGGCAATTTATGTCTGGAACTTAAAAATTGTAATAAAACTTAATTATAAAGAATAAAAATGCAAATCATATCGGGTAAAGCCCGCAACTTAACGCTGAATGTGCCGCAGGGGGAATCAGTCAGGCCGACTTCGGCTCGATCCCGGAAAGCGATGTTCGACAGCCTGGCGGTATTTCAGGACAAAATAATTATTGACCTGTTTGCCGGCTCCGGCGCACTGGGACTGGAAGCCGCCAGCCGCGGTGCCGCGAAAGTGTACTTTGTCGAGGTGAACGTTGCGAACGCCCGGATTATCGAGGAGAATATCAACAAGGTCAAGCGCACCGGCGTCGAGACTGACTTTCTGGTCATCAAAGCCGATGCCGCGGTTTGTGAACGCTATACCGGCATGGTAAAAAATCCGGATATGATTTTTGCTGATCCGCCGTATGCTGAATCAGGAACTTTTTTCCGTAAACTGACCGGCGATCAGCAATTCATCCAGTGGGCAAAAGGCGGATTGCTGGTCTGGGAAATCCCGGATTTCGGCGATCCGGACGGTTCGTTTCTGCAAGCCCCCGGCTGGAATTTAAGACGCCGCAAATACGGCAGCCGCGAATTCATCCTGGCCGAAGTGAAATAACGCAAAGCACAGGAAATTTCACCATGAAGATATTGAAGGTAATGAAGATAAAGCAAAGAAGTCAGCGCAGTCCTGCGGAAGTCGCAGTTATACGCTGACTTCCTGGTTTATTTCTGCTTCAACTTTCGTGTTTTTTGTGTATTTTGTGGATAATTATTTGGATTATGCCCGGCGCAGACGGCGTTCGGCCAGCGGGAATTTTTCCAGCCAGTGCCAGTACCTTTCGGTATGCTCAGTTCTGATCTTATCGAGGTAGGTATAGAAATCCTCCTTCTTGTGCAGGAATGAGACTTCAGCTTTCAGGCCGCCGGGGAAACCGCGTCCGCGCATATAGTCAAGGATAAGCTTTCTGGAGACCTTCATCGCGAGTTCTTCGCCGTAATAATCAATCGTTTCCAGCACATGCAGTTCGATCTCTGCGCAAAGTTCCTGAATCGTCGGCGGCTGGTACTGTTCGCGCATGGCGATCTCATCGAAGATCCAGGGGTTGCCCATTGCGCCGCGCGCCACCATGACGCACTCGCATCCGGTGGCTTTCCTGATCGCGTCATGGCTGCTCACATCCATGATTCCGCCATTGGCGATAACCTGAATCTTGACCGCCTGTCTGGCGGCGGCGATCACGTCATGAAAGACCTGTCCGGAATAGAAGGACTCTTTTATCCGGCCATGAATCGTCACCGCCGAAGCCCCGGCTGATTCGAGTTTTTTGACAATTTCAACAGTGGAAGCAGGGTCGGTTTCATTTAGAATACGGATTTTGGCGCTCACCGGCATACGGGAAATACCGGCAATGATACTGAAGAGCTTAACCGCCTTGTCAATATTAGCGCCCAGCACTGCCCCGGCGCCTTTTTTAGCGACTTTCGGAGCCGGACAGCCGAGGTTGAAATCTATCACATCGAACCGGTAATCATTAAGGATTCTGGCGGATTCGGCGATATGTTCAGCCTCGCAGCCGACCAACTGCACCCCCAGCCAGTCTTCGTCGGAACCGCGGTCAAGGTAAGTTCTGGTGCGCTTGTTGCCGAAAGCCAGAGAGCCGGCATCAACCATTTCGGCAAAAGCCATCCGGCAGCCGTGACGCCGGGCGGAATGGCGGTAAGGTAGATCGGTATAGCCGGAAAGCGGCGCCAGAATCACACTGTCAGCAGGATAGATTGTCATCTGGGAAACTTTCCGGGGTTATTCTTCGGTATCGTCGTCGTCGCTGAGTTTCTTAATATTCTGCGGCGGAACATCCGAGTGCATGTACTGCAGCTTCTTAATGGCTTTGTTCTGAATCTGCCGGACGCGTTCGCGGGTGCATCCTACTGCTTCACCGACCTCTTCAAGCGTCATCACCTGACGGCCGTCGAGCCCGAAACGCATCTGCAGGACTTCACGTTCGCGTTCGCAAAGCTGTTCCACCAGATCGTGCAATTGCGCCATCGTTTCCGAATCTCCGAGCAACCGGTCAGGGGCATGTTCCTGCTTGTCAGGGATGAAATCCTGGATTTCGCCGTCTTCGCCTTCCTGGATCGGCTCGTTCAATGACGAAGTCGAAAGATTGGTATGCCGCAGTTCGGCTACAGTACGCCGGCTGAGGTCAAGCTCATCCGCCAGTTCCTGGTCGGTTGCCGCGCGTCCGAGTTTTTTCGCCAGTTCTTTCTGCGCCCGCTTGATCCGGTTGATCTTTTCAACGGACTGCACCGGTATCCGGATGGTACGGCTCTGTTCGGCGATCGCCCGGCGCATTGCCTGCTTGATCCACCAGGTGCTGTAAGTGCTGAATTTAGCGCCTTTTGAAGGGTCGAATTTTTCCGCGGCGGTCATCAGGCCGATATTGCCTTCTGAAATAAGGTCATGTTTGGCCAGGCCGCGGTTCATGAATTCATTGGCTATTTTGACCACCAAACGCAAATTGGCCTTGACCAGTTTGGTTTTTGCGGCATCATGGATATGCGGGTTGTCGGACTTGATTTCGTCGGCCAGCTTGGTTTCCTCTTCCGGCGACAGCAGGGAAAAATCAATGATATTCCGCATGTAGACCTGTGAGGTCGTCATCGGATTATCACTCTGCTTCTTTTTAACAACTTTTCCAACAGTGATTTTTGGAATCTTTTCCATGACCGGAATTATCCTGTCGTTGTTAGATACCGTCAAGCGTTCCTTTGTACTTCGCCAGCAGATTGCAAATCTCCAACGCTATTAAACTACCATCGGATGTTTTAATTTCAAGCTTTTGCGCGTCAATAACCACGCCGATTTTCGCAAAATGCACCCCAGCAAGGAGCGACTCAACTTTCGCGGCATTTGCCGGAGATACTGTCATAATAAAACGGCTGTTGGATTCAGAGAACAGCAGCTCATGAGTGCTGCACTTTCCGGACACCGGAAGCTTCGTCAGGTCGATGCTCAAGCCGAGGCGTCCGCCCATCGCGACTTTGGCAAATCCGGCCGCCAGTCCGCCAATAGCCGGAGTATGCAGCGAATTGGCCAGTTCGGCACCGGTAACACCGGCAACCGCGTTGTAAATCTTGATGGCATAAGCGGCGTCCACTTTCGGAACATTGCAGCCGGTGGCATTCAACATGGCAAAATATTCGCCGCCGCCAAGCTCGGGAGCGGTATTGCCGATCACATAGACATAATCGCCCGCGCGTTTAGCATCGAGCGTAACCGCCTTGCTGATGTCATCCATCTTCGCGATAGTGCTGAACAGCACGGTCGGCGGAATCGAAATCTTTTTGCCGCCGCGGGTGCTGTCGTTCTTCATGCTGTCCTTGCCGGATATGCACGGCACCTGGAATGCTTTGGTATAGTCGTAAAGCGCCTGATTGGCGCGGACGAGCTGCGCCAGTTTGTATTCGCCGTCCGGAGTCTTTTCGCTCTGAACCGGGTCAGGCCAGCAGAAATTGTCCAGGCCGGCAATATGTCCGAGCCTGCCGCCGACCGCAATCACTTTCCGGATTGCCAGGTCGATGATCGAAGCCATCATGTGATAAGTGTCAATATCGCTGTAGCGCGGCAGCAGACCGGCGGACAGAATCACGCCTTCACGGCTGAGCTGTTCAATCATCGTCACAGTGGCGTCAGTCTGAACATCGCGGCATTTGCCGACAAACGGCTTGATCACGCTCAGGCCTTTTACCTCGTGATCGTACTGTCTGGCTTTGTATTCATCGGAACAGAGATTGAGTCTGCCGAGCATCTGCAATACATCGTTTTTCAGGTCGCGGCCGCTGTAATCCGGGTCCTGCAGTACCGGTTTGCGCCATTTGGCGTTCAACTTCATCCGGGGCAGGCCATCGTGCATAAACGCAATATCCAGCAGCGCCACGGTCTTATCGCCGTACTGCATGTGGAATTTGCCGTCGCCGGTGAATTCGCCAAGCACGGTCACTTCGACGTCGCGTTCCCGGGCCAGATATTTGAATTGTTCAATATTCTCCGGCTGAACCGCAAAACTCATGCGTTCCTGAGCTTCAGAAACCAGAATTTCCCAGGGATCAAGACCGGCATATTTCAGCGGGGCTTTTTTCAAGTCCATGCGGCATCCGCCGCAGATTCCGGCCATTTCGCCGATACTGGAGGAAAGCCCGCCCGCGCCGTTGTCCGTGATAAAACGGTAGAGGCCGCGGTTTCTGGCTTCATAAATAAAGTCGCTCATTTTCTTCTGGGTGATCGGGTCGCCGATCTGCACTGCCTGGGTCGGGCTGTCCTTGTGCAGTTCTTCGCTGGAGAACGTCGCGCCGTGGATCCCGTCTTTGCCGATCCTGCCGCCGGCCATGACAATCAGGTCGCCGGGATTGATGGATTTCTCAAAACCCTTGACATTGCCGATCTTTTTCGGCAATGTGCCGACGGTGCCGCAGTAAACCAGCGGCTTGCCAAGATAGCGGTCTTCAAAATATTCCCAGCCGAGTCCGTAAGGAATCCCGCTCTGGTTGCCGCCGTCAATCACGCCTTTGTGGATACCGTCGCGCAGGCGGCGGGGATGCAGCAGGCCTTCCGGCACATCTTTGTCATCGCTGAACGGCGAACCGAGGCAATACCCCCAGACGTTAATCAGCAGTTCAGCCCCCTGCCCTGTACCCATCGGGTCGCGGTTGACGCCGACAATACCGGTCATCGCGCCGCCGTAGGGATCAAGCGCGGACGGGCTGTTATGGGTTTCAACCTTGTAAACCAGGTCCAGTCGGTCATTGAAAGCAATGACCCCGGCATTATCGTGGAATACCGATACCAGCCAGTTAACCTGTTCGCCGATCTCGTGAGTGCTTTTCTTGATGAAAGACTTATAGCAGGAAACGATCTTTTCAGTTTTGCCGGATTCGAGGTCTTCGTAGTTGATCTCGGCATCGAAAATCTTGTGCTTGCAGTGCTCTGACCAGGTCTGCGCCAGCACTTCCAGCTCAACATCGGTCGGATTCTTCTTCAACCCATATTGTTCGCGGCCGGAAGCGTCGCGGAAATACTGCTGAATAACCTTCATTTCATCGAGCGAAAGCGCCAGAATACCCTTGCGGCTGATATCCATGAGTTCGGCGTCGCTCACTTCCAGATTGTATTCCCTGACGCGCCCGCCTTCAGATGAGGTTACAAACGGCAGATTCAGGGGAATCCCGTTGACCAGATCTTTACCGGAAAAAACGCTGACGGATTCGATTAATTCGTTCGCCAGCAGATGTTTGGCGATATGTTCGGCATCGTGCCTGCCAAGTGATTTGCCGTAAAGCATATATTCAACTGAACTGAAGACATATTCATCGTCCCGCAGTTTGCGTCCGACAATGTCGCCGATAGCCTGATGAGCAGATCTGCCGACGTTGTCAGTTACGCCCGGCTTGAAACCGACGGAGATCAACCAGTCGCACAATTCATTTTCCGCCAGCCTGCTTTCGCCTACCACGCCGCGCTGCAGTACCGGATTGGATAAATCCGCCGCTGCTCTGACGGCTTCCTGTTCAGTAATATCCGCACAGATGGTATAAACATCCCGGGTACGCACTTCATCGATTTTCAGTTTCAAAAAATCGCCGATCTGTTTTTTTACCCCTTCACCGCGGGAATCACGCCATTTCCGCAATGGAGAAATCTCAATCCTGTAATTCATTTCATCTCCCAATAGCTTATCGTTATATTATCGACTTATTACAAATAATTTTTCAATACCCCAAACTATGCCTACAAACAAATACCCCAGCGGTCCGTAAACCGTCTTTTTTTCAACCGGCTTTTCATCAATATTGATATTTATTGTTGAATATTTAATCCGCTTATTCAGATTATTCATTTCTGCCTGCAAGCGGTCAATATCCGCCTGTATTCTGGAAAGATTTTCCTCTATGCAAATTGCATCCTTGATACTGTCGGCCTCTTTAAGCAGTTCCCGAAATCGGTCCCGCAATGCGGTTCTGCTTTTCAATTCTGCATTCAAATCCGTAACACGATCAGAAACATCTTCAAGCTCAATCGTCTTTAAATTAACGGCACCACATTTTTCAAGCTCAGCTACTACTTTATCAAATGCTGATGACGGAACCTTGACGGTCATTTTGATCTGAAAGTCAGCCCAGAAGTCGGATTTTTCAATAAAACCGGAATTATCCCGAATGACCTTCTCGCATTTTTGAAGCACGTCCTTAACGTCGGTAACAGAAAATGAAATTGACGCCTTGCGTATCACTGCCTGCCGGATAATTTCCGTCTTCGAGATAATCCGTGAATCAGCCTTCATCTCATCCGGATCTCCAGCAATCGCTGGCGGCATGGTTCCGGATAAAGTCTTTGGTTGAGCAGTGGTACAACCGCTGACTAAAACCATTACACAAGCAGTCAGCATAGTTGCCCAAACAGCCATAATGCGTTTCTTCATAGCAGAACCTTTGAATTCGGGAGGAATTAAATAAAGAAATTGCCGGCGGAGGCATTGCATGCTTCTGGGCCTTTAGAGAGGTATGCTATGGATATAACGGCTAAATTACATCCGCGCAACACAGAAGCACACAATGCCACCGGCAAAAAAAACTCTATACAACTAAATATTACACGTCCAGTCATCTTTTGTCATCACACAAACGGAGGAATATTGGAAAAATCCTGCACCTGACGAATCAGTTCATTAATTTTCTGGCAAACCATGTCGTATTTCGAAATCTCCTCAATCCGTCCTTCGCAGCGGCGAAGTTCGCGGGATGACAGAATTTCCGAAAAAAGCCCGCAGGCATTGACCAGGCTTACCAGCACCGCATCACGCGGGTCCGGGATTTCATTCGACAGCACCAGATTCCGGAGCCGTCTTTCCACGTCTGTGACTTCCACATTGTCAATAATCGGATAGCGCCGGCTCGGAAAGAACCAGAACAACTTCTCATTGACCTGCTTCAGAATACCCTTGCCGATCAGCTCTTTCAATACCAGCTGCTCAATATTCTTCGATTCCGGCAGCAGCACCTGTAGGCAGCGGCTTAACGAAACCTCAGTTTTTCCGGATTTTCTCAGCACATCCAGCACTTCATTAAGTACCGGAGAATCCGTGGCATCTGTATTCAAAATATAGAGATTCTCAGCATCGTTATCTATCCGGCCTAAAAACGAAAGCTCAGAAAGCACCGCTCCTATAAGCACGGAGTTAAGTACTACTTCCTTGGATGTTATGACTATCTTGCCAGTAACATCGTCAAGTGCAAGCAGATAAATTTCTTCTGCAAAACTGAGCATCTTCGCTCTCCTGTTTTATAGTTAACGGACTAATAATCTAACACAATACTTGTAAAGAAAAAGACCTGTCAAATACTTTTTTTAATCAAAATTTTTGAGTATTTTTTTTAAAAGTAAAAAAAACAGCCAATAATTCCGTAAGTGTTTTACTGCAAGCAATATAACTTATTCCATACCCGGTAGTATTACAAAGTAATACCACGAAAACAAATGACACCTTCCATGCTTTTTCTGAAATGATTTCAGTTTTTAAGGTCTGATTTTATTTGGATTTATCTTTTTTCGTCTCAATCTTCACGGACTTATCAGCAATCCCGGGCTTCTTATAATCGCCGATGATGCTTTTTACCGGACAGGTCTTGAAAATAGGACATTTAAGGCAACCGATGGCCAGCGCAATTGGACATACAACCATGATATTCCTCCTCAGTTTAAGGTGGACAATTTAGTGAACTCTTATTGTAAGATATTACAACTTATCCGCTGTGTCAATGATTTACCAGCAGTAATACAAAATTAAGGGGTGTTGTGCTGAATATTGGCGCGGTATGCCGCAGGAGAACGTCCGGTCATGCGGCTGAAAGTTCTTGAAAAGTGGAAACTGTCACAGAATCCCAGTTCAGATGCAATGCGGTCAAGCTTCCAGCCGCTGTTCAACAGTAAATCCTGCGCTTTACCGATCCGGCGCATTCTGATATATGCCGCAGGCGGCAGGCCGAACAGCCGGTGAAATTCGGTTGTGAAACGCACACGGTTAAGTCCTGTCATTGCCGCCAGTCTGCCTACGGGTAAATCAGCGCCGGGGTTTTCGTTAATACAGTCAATGACCGGCAAAAATCTGCTCATCCCTGATTTGGCTGACCCGCCGTCCGGATTGCCGCCGCAAATAAAGCAGGCAATCATTTCAGACAATAGTCCGTGAAGCTGTAATTCCGCTTGAATACCTGTTGTTTTGTTCAGATTTATGATAGCTTTGAACATTTGCACAATTCTGTCAGCATCCGGGGGGATGACATCATATATCCAGTTAAAAAGCGAAAACAGGTTCCGGCCGTTCGATACGCCGGCGGTAAGATGCAGCCAGTAAATATCCACATGCTCCGGACACTTATAGGAAAACTCCGAATAAGGAGGAATCAGGTATAAATGGCCGGGCAGCAGCAGATAATTCCGATTACCATGCCGTATTTGCGCGGAACCGGCGGAAATGTAGTAAATTCTGGCGAAAGAATCGCAATTATATGAATTCCTCCACGCCGTACCAAGGCTTGACAGTGCCACCCTTTGTAAATCAATATTTAAATTTGATAATATTTTATCCATAA
>CAIMFA010000828.1 GCA_903840185.1 uncultured Lentisphaeria bacterium
CCATTGGTAATGTACTTTTCAGCAATATACATCGTATGAAGAATCAGCATATGCCGAAACCCGCCGAATGCCTGGAATATGAGCCGGAATTTTCAGGGTTGAACGCGAAATATAAAGTATCCCCGGCGGTCTTGAAGCAATGGGTGGAGAAATATAAATTGAAAGAAGACCAGCCGCATACTTTCAAAAGCAAAATGGCTCCTAACGGGCAGTGGCTGGTTGCCGAATACGATCCGCAGCAGGAAATCCTGGTAATCAATTATAATGTGTGGTAATAGTTTATAAGAAAGGAAAATTTGAATTATGTTCGGTTTTTTTAAGCCTAAACCGTTATTATGCCAAGAATCAACTGACTGGGTTAAGCTATGTTATAAACTTTTTCTGGATTCTGTCGGGAATGAACATTTTGACCGGATAAAAATGATTTTACCTCAAGAAGAATATTTTCCGGACCCTTACGATGGCAGCTATGAAAATGTAAGAAAATTGCTGGATCGAATATGTGAGTATATGCATATAAATCATGAAGAGATCACATTAAAACTGTACAGAGAAGAGATCGAGGATATAGAGGCTTCATTAAAGAATGTTCTACCTTCCTGGGAGGGCAATAAATCAAATGCAGTTGGCTTTTATATCGAAAATGGAAAAGGTGAAAATGCTGTAATCAGCATCAATCAGAGAACTTTACATAATCCGGTATCATTAATAGCGACAATTTCACATGAATTATGTCATTACATTTTATTAAAACGGTGGAAGCTGGGAAAAGATATTGAAGATATGGAGGCGATGACTGACTTATTGACGATATTTTTAGGGATGGGCATATTTACCGCAAATTCAGCATTACAATTTAACCAATGGACGGACTGGCGGAAGCAGGGTTGGTCAATAGAAAGTCAAGGATATTTGACTCAGGAGGGAATAGGCTATGCAATAGCTGAATGGGCATATTTAAAGAATGATAAGAATCCCAAGTGGATAAGATATTTATGCCCGGATGTGAAATCTTACTGTAAGAGTTCTCTCAGATATTTAAAGAGCCTGGAAAATACATGATGTTCAATTAGTTAAGCAAAGAGTCATGAAAATGGGAATAAACAGCGTTATGAAGAAAATATCCGTCTACACATGGATATTGCTTGCGGCCTGTATTCTATCTCTTTTGATTCCAATAATTTATTGTAAGCAAATATCCATGGATTATGCACTAAAAAATGATTGGCCGGCTCCGGATTATATAGTAGGATGGAGTATGTGTTTTTTATTTTTTGCGCCGTTTATTTGCTTCGCCTTGATGCTAGTGGAAGTTTATAGGAAAAAATACCATGGCGCAAAGGTTTGCATACTTTCTTGCGGGGTTTCAATAGTGCTTCCAGTTTTATTGCCATGTTGCCCTGGGCATAGTAGAGTAGCTTGCGCTCAGAACTTAAAGGCGATCGGCCTGGCGTTAATGCAATATTCAGCGGATAACAACGAATATTTTCCTCCTGAATCCGGAGCTGTGGGCTTGCAGAGGCTCAGTCGCTATATTGACGATGAAAAGGTTTTTATCTGTCCTGATTCAGAAGATGTCCCAGTAGAGAAGGGCGGGGTTCTGGGCGAGAAGAACGTTTCTTATGTTTATGTCGGCGGATTGCGCTACAATGCTTCCGGAGAGGTTCCGCTGATGTATGAAAAGCTCAACCACCAGAATTTTGGCAACGTGCTTTTCACTGATGGACATGTAGCAGGTTATTCCGGCAGTAACTGGAAAGACCGAATGCGTGAGGAAAGCAATAAACCTGTGAAATAGTTCTAATCTCCGGCCAAAAATGAAACAGGCTTGTTATGTTCAAAGCGGACGTCATAAATCAGATCAGAGTCACTGTCGCTAAACTGTAACGAAAACATACTATTTTTGATTTCATCTATAGAGCCAATCGAAATAGAAAGCATTTCATGCCTGGAAAAATCCTCTTCAGTGATTTGTTCCGCGAGATACTGCTTTGCCATTGTAACATATCCGTCAATCTCGTTTTTCAAGGAAATGTAAAATTATTTTTGCTCTTCTGCCGGTCCGTCTTCAGTTGATTCAATTGACACTGAATAATCCAAGGCGGTCCAATACCCGTCATAATACTCTATTTCTCCAAGAATTGGATCGTTTTTAATAATCTTCTTCCGGTAGCGCTCTTTTAATGCCAGATATACACATCTTCCAATAAAAAAGAAGAGATACACAATTGGAATTAAAAAAAGGATAACAAGAACAATTGCGGATATGATGTATATGTCCATAGAATTATCCGGGTTATTTCGGTTTAAAATAATCTGCGTTGATGTGAATGCAATATTGATATTGTACGCGTCATTTTTCGAAACGGGTTAATTTTGAATTGCTGTTTGATGGCGTTTGGAGTGCGGACGAATTTTTTGTATGTTTGCGCTCTTTTCGTTTCCAGTGTTGTTCAGAATCTGCTATTCTTTGGCTGATCATATCATGCAGTTCTTGTTTTTTTGCGATAAATAGGGCAGTGTCCCATAAATCGTATGCCTTGTCGTATTGCCACCAGCTGGCTTCATCGTTACCTGCGAAAAAGATTCCAAGCGCCAGCATATCAACTGCCTCATCGCTTTTTATCCAGGAATTGAGTTCTTCAGGTGAAGCCACATCCGAGAGTATCACGGCAAAGCTTGCTTCTGCTAAAACAGAACCTGAC
>CAIMFA010000829.1 GCA_903840185.1 uncultured Lentisphaeria bacterium
CAACTATTTATCTACAACAGTAGAAATTTGGCTGAGCCTTTAAACTCGGCTGGGAGCCAAAAGACGGAGTATCTACAACAGTAGAAATTTGGCTGAGCCTTTAAACACTAAAAACTCAGCTTTACGCTTAAAATATGGCTTTTATTTCAGAAAGCAAATTTTGTTTTTGAGAAAATCAACCTCAACCGGGAAAAATTAAGACAAAGGTTTGCATTAATCCCAAATCAGGAGGTCGGTTTCTTCATTAACCGGATAGCCGAAACGAAGAATATTGGCGTTGTCTGGAATATCAAAGACAAGCACGCTATCTCCCTGGGTGAATTTCTTTTTATAACCGGCTTCTATTTCAGTCTGGATGTTGGCAATAATTCTCGGACTGTTCTGTATTTCAAAAACAGAATATTGTATTCTACGCCCGAATTGTTTCAAGAATTTGGCGAATTTCGAGCGCAGCCTGTCAGATTGTATGTCATAAACTACGATAAGCATGATTAATCGCCTCCTTTGATTTGGAAAACCGGGAACTCTCCGATGTGCTTATTCTTCATGAACCAGCGGTAATATGCCTGGATATACAGGAAAATCTCTTCCTTGTGCTCCAAAATATCTTTGACAAACATTTTTGTATATTTGCCCTGCTGCTTGTATGCAAGCTGGTATTGATTATTGGCCTGGAAAAAATCCTTTTCATCAATCTGTTTTAAATTATGCGCTTTCCGCAGTCTCTGGTCAATAATGCAGCGGAAGGGTTCGACGAGGTCGCACACCAGCGATTTCCGCTGATAGAAAAAGGTGTGAAAAACGCCGCAGTAGACATCGAAGCCGTAGATTGCCGTCATAGCTTCGACAAAGTGAAAGAGATAAGTATAGCCAATGTCAAGCAGAAGATTGTTGATATCCCGTTTTGTCCTTGGTTCGCGGCGGGCCCAGTTCATCTGGCGGAAGTAGGCGGGAAAGAATATCTTACTGGCGTTGCCCTCGATACCCATCAATTCCTGTGCGGTTTGCGCGGAGTCCGGCTCAATATCATTCAATTCCTGCATGGCCTCCGTTTCCGACGCAGCCCGGTAGCGCAACCCTTGAAGCAAGGATTTTTGATTGTTTATCTTCTGGGTTACCAACTGCCGCGCAATCAGAAAATTCTGCTCCGACTCATACTGTTTTCTGCGGAGCAGAAAATTTCCTTCGGCGCGATTGTTAAAATAGCTGTCAAGCCTGAAATTGCGAGATAAAAGCAGCACGGGGAAAGCGAACTGTTTGGCTTTCTGCAAAACGACATTGGTTAAAGTGATGTTGCCGATGATGAACAAGGCGAACACCAGATGGCATGAATGCTGCTGGACGACTTTACCCTCTTCATCTTCGATAATGATATTGTCTGCCCTGAAACGCAACTTGCTCTTGTCATCAGACGGAAAATAGAAGATGCACTGTTTGTACTTGAAATCCGGCAATGACATCATAATCAATCCTCCCTGTAAATATCGCAAAGCGTATTGTAAATACAATTTTGACATTTCTGCGGATTTTGACTGAATGGAGCATCTAATGAAAAACTGCGGATTTGAACCAGAACATCCTCGAACTCAGCAATATCATTGCTGTCCGGCAGCAGCACTGGATAGCTTTTATTGCTTTTCTTTGAATAAATTTTCAGGCGTTCAACCCTGTAACCCATCTCCAGAAGCGCGAAATACTGGGCGTAGAGCTGATAGCGGAACCCGTCGTAAATGCGGGTTACGGAATATTTGCGTTCGACCAGTTCCCCTGTACTTAAATCAAGCGTGTCAATTTTGCCGAGAAGCTGGTATTTCTCAGAATAAACAGTCAGTCCCTGCAAAACATCTTTCCGGCTGGAATAATGCCCTTCATCTATTGCCTGATGTGCGGCCTGACCAATTTTCTGCGGAGTTTGATGATAAGCGTCCTCTTCATAGTTCTGTTGATAAATGTTATGGAAATAAATAGACCTCGGACAAAAGATGAAATCGTTCAATTGAGTAATGAGAAGATATGCTTCCATGGTAATATCTCCGGCATCATCAAAAAAGGCGGCCTTACGGCCGCCCTGATTGTGCTTATTTATTGAGCTTAGCGGTTTGCGCTTTGACCACCGTATCAGACTGGGCATATTCCTGCCATGACTGTTTGGTAATTAACAGATCAATTTTAGACAGATTTTCAGCGGCATCAATCTTGTTGAGAATACATATTCCTTTGCGGGCAATGTTGTACGCGCCATTGGCATCGCCGTTTTCCGGCAGTCCGGCATAATGTTTGCGGCTGTCAAAGAACGGCTCAACCGGCGACAGAATAAAATCATTCTCATTGGTTCCGGATTCTCTGCTGGAGTCTGTCACCCGCATGGTCATGATTGCATTGAAAAAATACACGCATGAGCGTTGCAGCGAAGTATCGGTTTTAAGCCCCAGCGCTTTCTTGATGTCATTGTCTGCCTTGTAGTCGATTTTTGCGCTTTCGAAAAGTGCTTTCATCTCGGCTGTTACGCAGAAAATTTCATGTTTGCCAAGTTTGCCGATGCTGTCGCGGTCGCTAGTCTGCTTTTGTTCTTCTGTCAATTCCGTCTTAACATAACGTGACCGGACAACAGAACTGCAAACAGTCCATTGCTTTCTGGTTATTTTCTCCTCATCCTGTTCCTTGTCCATGCTTTTGCTGGCAATCCTGCCAAGTGTGTATGAAAACTCAAAGCGGTCTTTATCCGGATTATAAACGATGGAATCAAAACTTTCCCAGAATTTCAGGCTTTTCTCAACACTTTCATAAGCGACATAGACATTTTTCATAAATCCAGTCACCGGATCGGTAGTCGAGGTATATGAAGCCGCAGTATAGAAAAGTATTCCGCTCTGCTTTCCCATCTTCTCAAAACTCTGAAACTGATTGGTCAACTGGTAGGCATTGAGATAATGCCCCGGCTCCAGGCGGTTCTCTTTGTCCTTGAACACCAGATAATTCAATTTATCGATCAATGCTTTCTCAAACTTCTGGTAGACCTGTTTCTCAACTTTGAACCGGCCGCGCTTAAAACCTTTATTAAGGTCTTCAAGCACAACAACGGCATTGTGTTTTATGATAAGTTGAGCAAGTTTGTGAACTACCTGTGAAAGATATCCGGCCTTAAGCTCTTTAATGTTCTCAATCGCCGACCATGATTTCCGCGCTTTGTCGCGGTTTGCCTCCTTCTGGTCTAGCTTCGCATGATAGTTGATTGGACGACCCATAAAACCGGCAATGGAGTTTAGAGAGCCTTGCTCAATCACATTACCGTTCCGGTCAGCAACAGAGTAGTAAAGCAAATGCTTTTCCCCGCGGTCAATGCCAATGATGTTAATCTCAGGGTTATTACGCAGAAATGCGTTTATTTTATCGTTAAATCTTCCTGCAATGGAAGGAGCTTTGAAATTCAACCCGATCGGGCAATGAAAGAAAAATTTATCTTCCGTGAAACGGCGATCTTTAATGATTGGATAATTGAATTTATCTTTCAACTCTTCGTAATGATGTCCTTTAGCCTTTTTTTCTTCGGTCAATTCAATCGAGGTTTTTCGGAAAAATATTTCAGCCTGTCCATTCAGTTTAAGTACAGTATCCTTGAGGTTTTCAGGATCAAAAAGTAATTTCCAGTAACTGGTGTGCAAATTGTCATTGCCCCCGCTTTTTTTATTCAGCGAAAAATCTTTGCTGTAAATCTGGAAGAGATAAAGTTCTCCCTGGGCAACCCTTTCATCAATATACGACTTCTTGATATTGTCAAAGCTGATTTTATAGCCGAGCATTTCAACATCTTTATAAAAACCGTCTACAGACTGGTATTCGCTGGTTGGTTTGAAAGAATTTTCTGTGAACCCGAATGCTTTACTCCATTCGGGATGGACACATAAAGATTTTTTGCAGAAATCAATATAATCATGCAGATTCTGTATTCCATGTTTTTCGATTTCCGCTTTACTGTAGAGCTTATTTTCGCTGATGTTGATAATCGCCGGGCCGGGCTTGAAAATTTCTTCGTTTGATTTCGCAAAAAAGACTTTTGGCAGCATCTTGTTGGGACCGGGCAGTAGTTTATAATTTATTTTACGAAATGATGGTTCGTTAGAACAACTCAATATTGCCGCCGCGAGAACCTCTTTCTCCTGTTTTTTCTTCAGCGATTCAGAGCCGGTAATCTCATAGTCAAAAATATTATTAGACTTGGGAGTCATGATGCCGAGGAAATAAAGACCGTCTTTTTCGAGTAGAATCCCGTAGTTGCTGGATTCTTTGTTTCGGTCCCACCCGTCAAGCAGGGTACTGTTGTCGAAGTTGATTTTCAGTTTTTCGTCAGAATAGGCCTTCTGGGTAACATGATTCCGCACCATATTATAGAGGCTGATAATTGGAAACTGATCACAAAGCAATTGCAGATTTTCATACCATATACTATTAATATTTTCCGATTGCTTCTCTTTTTGCAGCATCCAGACTTTGACAAATCCGAGAAACTCAATGGAGCTGTCCAGAAAACCCTTGATTGCGGCAATCTGTTCAAATCCTTTGTCGCCTTCATTTTCTCTGGCTCCGTCCAATTTTTCAGCCGTCAGCACTCCGTTTTTAATGAGTTCAATCCATGCTGATCCTGATTCCGTCAGTAAGCCGTTCATGCGTTTTGAAAGGAAATCAAAAAGGATATTCCCGGAAATGCTTTGGTATTCACCTTTAACATTTTTATCAGCGAACCTTTCTTCGTCAACCACGGCATTCAGCGCGTCATCAATCTGTTGAATGGAAAAACAGCTTTCCTTGTTAAAGTTTTTTTCGCCAAGTTCTGACAACAAACGGATATTGATTGTATTCCATGAACCAGTCAATTCCTGTGAAATTCTGGTCAATTTATCTTTGCTGATGAAAATATTTGATTTCTCACCCAGAGATTCAGCCACGAGTTTGTTGATATCTCTAATAAATTCCTGCATCAACGGCAGTTTCCCGGCTTCCGCATCAATAAAACATTTACGGTGAAAGTCTTTAATCCGGTCAAACATTTCCGCGTCGCTTTCGAATGCAGAAATAAATGTGCTGTCACTTTTGCTGAGTATCTGCTTATAAAATAGTTGCAACGGGGGAAATTCGTTGCGTTTTGCTCCGGCCTGCTGGCGGACAAGATTTATAAATTCATTGATTCCCTGAGTTTTGGTTTTTCCGCCTTCCTGAGGCTGTCCGCCAATGATCTCATTATAGCGGTCAATGCCGGACTGATTTGTAAAATTGATAAATTTCCCAGGGGTGAAAACTTCATCTGCGACAAACGACAAGGTGCGTTCACATTCGGCAAGTCTGGCATGCCAGTCATAGTTTTTTGCCGATAATTCATCTTTATGCTTCTCCAGTGACGCTTTGATTTTATCCCATTTTCGAATGTTATTCAGATGAAATTGGAGATTCTGAATGAATATACGATGAATCAGCGAAGTTGATTTCGCGCCGGAAACATCATAGACATTGGCGCGGTTTTCATTGAATCCGGTAAAGTATGTACAGAAATTATCAAAATTACGGATATATCTGACAATATGCTCCTTAGGCATTGCCGCGTCAGAATTGCTCTGCTTAAGATCTTTAAAACTTGGTCTGACTTTTCCGCAGCGAACAGTCCATTCCAGCAACTTGAGAGGATCTTCATTGGAGCCATATAATACTTCAATCCCGGTTTTAGTAAAAGACTGTCCGTTTTCGCGCAATTTATTAAGTTTAGCGACTATGCGTTGAAGATTCTTAATTTCTTTTTTATCAGTTTCTCCGGCAATTTTAGCTTTCAGTTCATTAATATCTTCGAGCCAGTATTGCGGCATCTCCTCGTTGTATCGTTTTATCCATTCACTCGCTTTGTCATCCAGGATTTCTTTAAAAAGTCCCCCCGGCAGATTTGCATCCTTGAACTCATCAATTGAATACAGTTCAATAATCTTATCTTTCAGTGCCTTTGTGTTATCGGCTTCCGGATTGAGTTTCAGCGCGTCTTCGATGAACTGGCGGTGGAGTTCGTCAAGCAGCAGTTTGGCATACTTGTAGTTTACCGCCCGCTCGGCATCCTCGCCGGTAAGATTACCATCCTCCACACCAATGATATTATGTTCTTTTATCCATTTAGCAGTTTGGCCCACCGGTTTTAGTTCGAACCGCAAGGTTTTTGACAGTTGATACTGATTGGTGAAATTTGCCAGCGATTTGCTATTGTCCGCCATTTAATTTTCCTCCTTAACATTTTCATTTTTAATGCAATCTTCTATCAATTCCTATAAATCTTAGATGAATTTATGCGCTAATATAGCATTGGAGGTAGGACATTTTGCGTCCTTTATTAATGAAATAGACGCATTTTTTGAGAAAAAAGAATCCAGTGCAGAGAGATTTGATTAATTTTACTATAAACGGGTTATCCTGCCGGGGTATTATTTATCAGATAGAAAGTCCGGATATGATTGACCCGCAGCACCCGGCCGCTACTTCACTGGACATTAGGAAAAATCGGGGAAAAAGAACCGGCGGGAAAAAGCGGCTCTCTTGAAAAATGGCATAAAAGGTTGTAACTTAACCAAATTGTCTTATTTTTTTAAAGGGGTGGATGCTGAAAGCGGGTCATCTTTTGAGCTTAATGGCCGGTCTGAAAGCATAAGTACGGGAAAGGATGGCCTTTCCTGGAATACAACAAAAAACAACCGAAAGGAAGTTCATGAAAGCATTTTTTGCCTTTTCCGGTCAAGGAGCTCAAGCCGTCGGCATGGGTAAAGACCTGTGTGACGCCAATTCCGCTGCCGCGGAGATTTTTGCCATTGCGGACAAAACTCTCAGCTGGTCAGTCAGCGATGTCTGTTTCAACGGACCGGAAGAAAAATTGACAGAAAGCCGCTTTTGCCAGCCGGCGATTTATACGATGAGCTGCGCCGCGCTTGCCGCGTTCAAGCAGAAGTTTCCGCAGGTGACGCCGGCCGGCTGCGCCGGCTTGAGCCTGGGCGAATATGCCGCGATGTTTGCCGCGGGGGTCTTTTCTTTTGAAGACGGCCTGAAACTGGTTGCCCGCCGCGCCGAACTGATGGATGCCGCCTGCCGCGAATCTGACGGCGGAATGGCCGGCGTTCTCGGCGGCGAAGAAGGCATTATCAGCGAAGTCTGCAAAGCCTGCGATATTGATGTGGCTAACTTTAACAGCCCCGGACAAATCGTTATCAGCGGCCGGAAAGATAAAGTGGAGGCCGCGGTTGCCATGCTTAAGGAAAAAGGATTAAGAAAGATATTCCCGCTGAAAGTCGCAGGAGCGTTCCATTCCCGGTTGATGGCCAAAGCCGGAGAACAGTTGAAACCGGTGCTGGACAACACGCCGATGAACACTCCGGCGGTGCCGGTGTTCCAGAATTTCACGGCGGAATCCACCGCCAGTGTAGCCGGAATCAGAAGCAATCTGGTTTCCCAGGTTGCGGGCAGCGTCCGCTGGGAGGGCTGTGTCCGGCAGATGATTGCCGCCGGCGGCGATACCATGATCGAATTCGGCCCTGGTTCTGTTCTGACCGGACTTTTAAAGCGGACCGACAGCAACATTGCGGCTTTCAATATTAATAGCGCTGAAAGCCTGAATGCATTTTCGTTATAATTAAACAACGCAAAAACAGGAGTCAGGAGTCAGGAGTCAGGAGTCAGGAGTCAGAAGCCAGAAGTCAGAAGCCAGAAGCCAGAAGCCAGAATGGAACTGGAGAAAAAACAGAAGCCATGTCAGACATCATATAAACGCTGAACTATAGAAATAAAAGCAATAACAAAGAGGTTTATTATGTGCAGTGAAGGAAGTTTAAAAGGACGCGTCGCGCTGGTTACCGGCGGAGCCCGCGGAATCGGCAGAGCCATTTGTCAGCGCCTGGCAGACGAAGGCGCCGCTCTGGCAATAGTTGATATTATGCTGGACGTCGCGGAAAAAACCGCTGAAGAGTTCAAATCCCAGGGCGTAAATGCCGCGGCGTTTGCCGCCAATGTTGCGAAAGTCGAAGATGCGGAAGCTACCGTCAACGCGGTTATGGAAAAATTCGGCAAGATTGATATTCTGATTAATAATGCCGGTATCACCCGAGACAACCTTATGCTTAGAATGAGCGAAAACGAATGGGATTCCGTGATCGCTGTCAACCTCAAAGGCACATTCAACTTCATCAAGGCGTCTATCCGCCCGATGATGAAAGCCCGTTACGGCAAAATCGTCAATATCGCCTCTGTGGTCGGACGTATGGGCAATCCCGGCCAGGCCAACTACTCCGCGTCCAAAGCCGGGGTTATCGGCCTGACCAAGACTGTAGCCAAGGAATTTGCCAAGCGCAATATCATGTCCAATGCCGTCGCTCCCGGCTTTATCAAGACCGATATGACGGAAAAACTGCCTCCCGCCGCCATTGAAGCCTTTATGAAGGTTATTCCGATGGAACGGGCCGGAACCGCGGAAGATGTTGCCAATGTGGTCTATTTCCTGTGTTCCCCGGATTCAGACTATGTTACCGGTCAAGTTATCAATATTGACGGCGGAATGTTGATGTAATTGAATTTTTCGCGACAATATTTGGAAAAGGATTTGATTTTTTCGAAAATTGTCGCATTGTAAAAGACGACTTGGATAATTTAGAAACTAGAAAAGATTATTTCCAGAACAATAAGAAAACTAAAAAGGGAGATACCAAATGTCTTCAGTTGCAGAAAAAGTAAAGAAAATCGTTGTTGAACAGCTTGGCGTTTCAGAAGATCAGGTCACTATTGATGCAAAATTCATCGAAGACCTGGGCGCTGACTCTCTGGACCAGGTTGAACTCGTAATGGCCCTGGAAGAAGAATTCGGCTCAGATATTCCTGACGAAGATGCCGAAAAGATGACTACTGTTGGCGAAGCCATCAAGTACATCGAGAGCAAAAGCAAGGAATAAGTTTCCGGAAGTCTTATAAGATGGGTCACTTCACATGCTGGCGTGGCCCATTTTTTTTATTAACGCGATACATGAGGTTACTTAGATGAATGAAAGGCGTGTAGTTATAACTGGAACTGGTATAGTTTCCTGCGTAGGTAATTCCGTTGTCGAGTTCTGGGATTCGATAGTCAACGGCCGTTGCGGCCTTGGCAAGATCACCCGTTTCGACGTTTCAGAATACCGTACCCAGATCGGGGGTGAAGTCAAAAACTTCGACATCTCCAAATATATGCCGGTAAAAGATGCCAAACGCCTTGACCTGTTCTGCCAGTTTGCAGTCGCCGCCGCCGATGAAGCCGTGCTTCAAGCCGGACTTCCGCTCCAGCTTGACGGCAGCGGGATTGACCGCACCAGAGTCGGCGTGCTTGTTTCCAGCGGAATCGGCGGACTTGAAATCCTGACCGAGCAAAATACTATTTTAGATTCCCGCGGCCCCTCCAGAGTCTCTCCCTTACTGATTCCGATGATGATTATTGATATGTCCTCGGGCAATCTGTCCATGCGTTACGGAGCTCAAGGCCCGAATATGGGCATCGTTTCCGCCTGCGCGACCGGCTGCCATTCCATCGGCGAAGCGTTCTGGATGGTCAAACGCAATGATGCGGATATAATGATTGCCGGCGGTACCGAAGCTTCGATTGTCAAGCTCGGATTTGCCGGTTTCTGTTCCATGAAGGCCATGAGCCAGAGAAATGATGATCCGCTGCACGCCAGCAGGCCGTTCGATGCCGACCGTGACGGGTTTGTCATGTCGGAAGGCGCCGGCGTTATGGTTCTGGAAGAGCTTGAGCACGCGAAAAAACGCGGAGCTAACATTATTGCTGAAGTTGTCGGTTACGGCGCGACCGGAGACGCTTATCATATTACTTCTCCGGATCCGGACGGAATGGGCGCGGCCAGAGCAATAAAAGTTGCGATGGGACATGCCGGGGTCAACCCGGAGGAGATTGATTACATCAATGCTCACGGGACCAGTACTTCGCTTAACGATAAATTTGAAACCAAGGCAATAAAAGCCGCATTTGGTGATCATGCATATAAAGTTTCTGTAAGCAGCACCAAGGGCACGACCGGCCACGGTCTCGGCGCCGCCGGCGGTTTTGAATCGATTGCCTGCGTCAAGGCGATTCAGACCGGAATTATTCCTCCGACGATCAATTATGTAACGCCGGACCCGGATTGCGACCTGGACATTACTCCGAATACTGCGAAAGAGAAGAAAATCAGGTATGCTGTCAACACCAATCTTGGCTTTGGCGGACACAACGGAGCAATCGTTTTCAAGCGTTTTGAGTGAGTTTAGCAGATTGAGTTGATTTTGCTTGAGATTTTTAGCACTTTCAGCTCTTGCTTTGATATTTTGTTAACGTATAGTAATATGAGAAACTGATTTCGCAGATTTATATACAAGTGCGATTCAGATATTTTTCGGAAAAAATCAACCGGAAAAAAAAATAAATTTAGCAGGGAGGCAAAACAGAAATGAGATCCTTTTATCTTATGGCTTGTGTTCTTTTAGTCGGTACCTTTGGTTGTGCTCCGCAGTTGGCTCAGAAACCGATGGGAGAGGAAGAAATTCGCTGGGAAAAATATGTCAAGAAGAATTATTCTTCCTGGACTCCTCCGCAGACTATTCCGCCGGATAAAATCTTGAACCCGACGCCGGTTGATAAAGGTGAAGTTGTATTGACTCCCGGCGGTGCGACCACCGATGGCACTGCAACACCCGCTCCTGCCGCTGCAGTTGCACCGGAAGGCGCTGTTATTGAATCTACTCCTGCTGCTGTTACTGCAACACCGGCGGCGCCCGTGCTTACTGATGACAAATCCGCCGCCGCGCCGAAGGCTCTTGCACCGGAAGCTGCTCCTGCCGGCAAGACGGAAACATATACTGTGGTAAAAAATGACAGTCTCGGCAAAATTGCCAAGAAATTCAAAACCACTACTGCCAAGATAAAAGCGGCGAATCAGAAAGTACTGAAAGGTACTGATCGGATAACTCCGGGCATGAAGCTCCAGATTCCGGCTCGCTAAAGCAAATATTTAATGGCTGTTGAAGATAAATTTTATTTTGAGAATGGCCTGTCCCTCAACGAAGTCTTTGCGGGACATATCAATAAAAATATAAAACAGGCCGGGGATCAGCTTGGAATCACGCTGGTCTCCCGGGATACCTGGATAAAACTCTCCGGCATCCGCGAAAAAGTTAACAGAGCAAAAGATTTCCTGAATGAACTGTCGCGCATTTATTTATTGCGCAATAAACATTTAGACCAGAATGACTTCGATCAGATTCTCAAAGCTTTCCGGGATCACCGCAACGATGAATTGAAGTTGCTTTTTGCCGAAAGAATCCCGGTAGGACCGAAAAAGCGCGATATTATTCCCCGCAGCAAAGCTCAACTCGAATACTTGCGCGCAATCCGCGAAAAAGATATTGTTTTCGGAATTGGCCCTGCCGGAACCGGCAAAACTTACCTGGCGATGGCAATGGCGGTTTCGGCTCTGCTTAAAGGCCGATTCAACCGCATAATTCTTACTCGTCCTGCCAAAGAAGCAGGTGAAAATCTGGGGTTTCTTCCCGGCAATCTTGAAGAAAAAATACTGCCCTATCTGCGTCCGCTTTATGATGCGCTTTATGATATGATTCCTTTTGAAGACGCATCCTCGTTGATTGAGCGGAATATTATTGAAGTTGCCCCGCTGGCTTTCATGCGGGGCAGAACTTTGAACGGCGCGTTCATTATTCTCGATGAAGCGCAGAATACCACCGAGGAGCAGATGCTGATGTTTCTGACGCGCCTCGGGTATGACTCTCAATGCGTAATTACCGGCGACCCCACCCAGAATGACCTGGCCAGACACGAAAGATCGGGGCTGATTCACGCGGAAAAAACGTTGCAGGATATTTCTGAAATAGCATTTTGTAAATTTACCTCCCGGGATGTTGTAAGGCATGCCCTGGTGGAAAAAATCATTAACGCATACCAGCAGGCGTTATAAAGGCAACCATGTTTTCATTCATTACAGATCCTGTCAGTCGAATGCTCAGCCGGCGGCGCCTGGGGCAGCACGGATTTATCGGCTCCAGAAAACGCCGCACAGAAGACAACCGGCTGGTTGCCGCCGCCGATCACTCTAAAGTAATCGGATTTCTTATTTTGTTCGTTCTGTGGCTGTTTTGTGCCGGATTATTGTCTTTTCCCACTCACCACGGCGGTAATATGCCGCTGGTTTTAAAGCAGCAGGCGCCTAAAACTATTTTTGCCGACTTTGATTTTTTATATGAAGATAAAGAAAAAACACAGGAAAAGAAACATCTGGCGGTCGAAGCGGTTCCGCTGTATTTCAAAATTTCCGAGGATGAAATTAAACAAAGCACCAGAAATGCCGAAGATTTTTCCTCTGCGATAAAAGCCCGGCTGGATGACGAAAAGCAGAAGATAAAATATCTCCCGGGCAAACCGCCCATGGCGGGTTTAGTTGCCGCGCTGGACGATAATTCCATTCAAGTCTTTAACTCTCTGATTCAGGATGAACAGCTCTGGCAGAATTATCTGCGGGAGCTCGACTTGATTCTCGGCCAGGGCATTTTCAGCCAGAAAGAAAGAGAAAGTTATAAAGTCGGACAGCAAATCAGGATTATTGATGTCCGCGGCAGAGACCGTTATCCTAAACAGGCTATTGAAATACTGACCCCGCAGGATGCGGCGGCGGAATTGTCCGATTCGCTGCTGAAATATTATTCTTCCCAGTCAAACCGGCAGGCAATGCGCGATGCGCTCATTCAAGCCACATCCGCGATTATCGGCGTCAAGGGCAATCTGGTATTTGACTCAGTCCGTACCGAGCTAAAGAAGAAAGAGGCCGAAAAGCAGGTGAGTCAGTCCATGGTTGAAGTCAAAAAATATCAGCCCCTGGTCCTGAAAGGCCAGGTTATAACCGCGAAGGAGTTGAATCTGCTCGGGGCTTACGAAAAAGCCGGCCAGGAAAAACTGGAGGACCGGTTTTCCACACAGGAAGCCATCCGCGACCTTGTCTGGAGCTTGTTCCTGATGATATTTATCGGTCTTTATATGTACCATATTCATCCTGAAGTGGTTAAAAGCAACCAGAAATTGTGCTTGTGTGCCGCAGTCATTGCCATTTCGCTGGCGCTGAATCTGGCATTTGCAGAGTTATTTTATTTTTTAAGCTCAAGTTTCGGAATACCGCCGCCACTGGTCAATGATGCCATTCCGCTGGCGCTGAGCGCTATTCTGCTGGCGGCGATGCTGGGCTTGCGGGTTGCGATATATGTCGGCTTTTTCACTGCGGCGATTACTTCAATGATCATGGGCAATTCTTTCGATATTGCCATCGAAGGGCTGGTTGTCTGCTGTATCTCCGCGCTGGTGGTGAGAAACGCCACAAATTACCGTTCATTTTTCATCAGAAGCGTATTTATCATATTCATTTCCTTCTGGGTGCTGGATTTCAATCTGCTGTGGCAGATCCAGCCGGAGTCAAAAATACATTTATGGTCAGCCGGTTCGAAAATGCTTTTGTGGTCAGCCGGGGTTTCCTTTATTAACGGCTTTGCCACTGCGACTGTGGCGCTGGTTTTGATCTTCATATTTGAAATGGTTTTTAATATCAGCACCAATATGTCGCTGCTGATGCTTTCCGACTACAACCATCCGCTGCTCAAGCGGCTGCAACTGGAAGCGCCGGGAACATTTTATCACAGCCTGATGGTTTCCACGCTGGCGGAATATGCCGCAAAGGAAATCAACGCCAATCCGATCAAGGCCAGGGTGGGGGCGCTGTTCCATGATATCGGCAAGCTGGCAAAACCGGAATATTTCACGGAAAATAACATCAATGCGGATAAGAAACACGGCGAACTGCACCCCCGGATGAGCAGTCTGATCATCCAGAACCACGTCAAGGAAGGCATTGACCAGGCCCTGAAATACAATCTCAGGAAAATAATCAGGGACGCAATCCAGCAGCATCACGGCACCGATATAGTTTACTATTTCTACAAGCGGGCGCTGGAGGACGCTAAAGATGACGGCTCAACCGTTGACGAGCAGGAATACCGCTATTCCGGCCCTCTGCCGCAGGAGAAGGAAGTTGTCCTGATCAGCCTGGCGGACGCCTGCGAAGCCGCGTCGCGTTCCCTGCCGAAGCCGACGCCGAACAAGATCGAAACGCTGGTCTGGGAGATCTTCCGCAAACGGCTTAAAGACGGCCAGCTGGATAATGCCAGACTGACCATTGCCGAACTTGCTAAAATAAGAGACAGTTTTGTTAAAACACTGACCACTATGTATCATAGCCGGATTGCATATCCGAAAGACGGAGAAATAGATGAAGACGACTTACTCATGGAAGGTAAAAACGCTTTCCCCGCCGAACCGAAAACTGGTTAAAAAGCTGCTTGAAAAAGCCGCGGCCCTGAGCGGACTGGATACAGCAAAAGACTGGGTCGCCAACCTGATGTTTGTCGGGGATAAAACCATGGCCGGCATCAACCGGGACTTTCTCCGGCATGAAGGCACCACTGACGTAATAACCTTCAGCTATTTTGATGACGGGGATGTTGAATCGGGCGATACCGGCGTTGAGCTGGTTGTCTGCGGCGATGTCGCCTGCCGGGAAGGCGCGGCGCGGCAGGATTCTTCATATGCGGAGGAAATGACTCTTTATATAGTTCACGGTTTTCTGCATGCCTCCGGCGAGGATGACCTGGATCCGGTATCCAGAAAAAGAATGCGCCGCCGCGAAAAGGAAGTCATGACGGTGTTGCGGCGGGAGTTTCCGCTGGAGGAGATATTCCCTTCCAGCAAATAATATTGATGAACTTATTTGAGTTCAAACGAAATAGCCTTACATTATAGCAGGAAACGGAGTCATTATATATGAGCCTTGAATTACTATGCGCCGTCTGTATCGGCTTTATCTGGCTGCTTTGCGCCTGGGAGGGGTTTGGCGGCCTGAGCAGAGGGCGGATCAGGCGTATTGAAACAGAAAACAAAGAACTGGCTGGAAAGCTGGAAGGCTGGCTGGAGCGGCAGAATGAGTTCAACGTCGTCTTCGGCCTGCTGGCGTTTTTTCTGATCGCGTTTATCGGCATGGGAGCGATGCAGGTATCTTATGACCTCAAGCCGGAGATGCCTGTCGCGTTGCGGATGAGCTCGGTTTCCGGCATTATCCTGCTTTTCCTGATCTTTTCCGGCGAGCTGGCGCGTATTATTAACAGCCGCCTGGATATTAAAATTCTGAATATCACCATGCCGCTGATCATTGCCCTCCGCATCACATGCTTCCGTCCGGTCGTCATCCTGATGCAGGTCGTGGAAAAAAGCATCCTCGGCTGGAAAAACAAAGAAGGCTCGGACGCGAAACCTTCAGCCGAAGACGAGATCATGTCACTGGTGGAGCAGGACTCCGAAGACGAAGGTTCAGAGGCGCTGGAAGAAGATGAAAAGCGCATGATAAAAGGTATTTTCGACCTGGATTATACCCCGGTGCGGGAAATCATGACTCCGCGGGTTGATATGATTGCGCTGCCGTCCACCGCCACTATCAAAGAGGCAAAACAAATTTTTGTATCCAGCGGGCACAGCCGTATTCCGGTCTTCCAGCACAACATTGACGAAATCAAGGGCATTCTATATGCGAAAGATTTTCTGGACGACTCCAGACATTGTGAAAAAATTGAGGAACTTACCCATAAACCGTTATTTCTGCCTGAAACCAAAAACGTCGGCGATCTGCTGAAAGAGTTCAAGAACAACAGCATCCACGTCGCGATCATCATAGATGAATACGGCGGCACGTCCGGCGTCGTGACCCTGGAGGATATACTTGAGGAAATCGTCGGGGAAATCCGCGATGAATACGATTCCGAAGAAGATGTCGAGCCGGAACCGGTCAAAATGGCAGACGGCTCGGTCATCGTTGACGGCAGAAGCCTGATCAGCGATGTCAACGAAATGCTTGAAATTGAAATCCCCGAGGACGAAGATGTGGATACCGTCGGCGGTTATGTCTGCGGGGAGTTCGGCAGAATACCGGAAGCCGGCGAAGCACTGAACATTGAAAACGTTGCCCGCTTTACGGTGCTCAAGGCCGACAAGAGAAAGATTCTCAGCCTGAAAATTGAGGCGGCCAGGCAGGAAATTGATTAAAATCCTGCCAGAACGCCATTAAATCTGCCGCATCAGCCGAGAATTATATTGCCATAGCATTCCGGAAGATGAAAATTGAGCACGGAAACCGGATTCCATGAAGCCCAGTGGGGATGCGACGTCTTGTCCGCGCATTTATAAAAATTGCCCCGCCAGGTCTGGCCGGATGCCGCTTTCAGGCCTTTAATTTTCGATTCGAACAGGGCAAACGGGATATAAAATCCCAGCCGCCAGGTCTTTTCTTCGGCTATTTCCGGCTCGACGACTGCCGGCATGGTGTGAAAAATCTTCACCCCTTCCGCTTCGCTTGCGGTTACCGGGTAAAACTCTTTAAATCCCTTATCGGTTCTGGTGCAGTCTTTCACATAAAACAGCAGCATGGTGCCGCCGCAGTTGAATTCGAAATTCAAATATCCCTGCCCGCCTGGCGGCTCGACAAAGAACTCCACGCAGCTGTCTCTGCAGACACTGCTGTTATGTTCGGTTGCCACGCTGCGGATGTATTTATCCTTGACCTGGAAAAGACCGTAGAAGCCTTTTCCGTCGTGCAGCAGCCGGCATTCAACTTCCGGGTGGTGATTACTGCTTTCCGGGCGGAAATTATTGATTTTTATAATTTCCGCATCTTTCCAGTCTGCGCTGTTCCAGTCTGCGGCAATATCTGCCGGACCGGCGATCTTTCTAACATGATAACTGTTCAAGTATCTATTCCTTATATTTTTCGTGCTTGCCGCTCGGGTCTATTACCGCAATCAGCCTGGGCCCGAAGAATCCGTCTGTTTTCTTTACGACTTCTTTTATAAACAGGCTTTTAATTGCATTCCGGTCGGAATCTATGCTGATTTTGCCGGTAACGCCCGGATAATCTTTAATATTGTATAATGCGTCGCGGATATCGTATTCAAAAACGCTGTTTTGAATCGCCTTGGCGACTATGCCCATGGTGTCATAGCCCTGCGCTTCACATACGCCCGGCTCTCTGCCGCCGGTTTCAGTCCGCATTTTTTCCAGGAAATGACGGGTTTCCGGACTGTCATACCTGGCGGAAAACATTGACACGAAGAAACAGTGCCCAGGAGTCGCATCAAGCTGGTTGAAAAACGTGTCCTCGTCCCAGCCGTCGCCGCCGAACATATAGCCCTGGAATCCGAGTTTCCTGGCTTCATTGATCATCTTGGCCGCCTCTTCCGCATAAGACGGAATAAAAATGCCATTAACTCCGGCATTGAGAATATTTTTAAGCTGCGGGACATAGGTATCTGATTTGCGGTAGTAGCCTTCCACGGTCAGCACTTTGCCGCCCGAGGCAATAATTTCGCCGGTGGTGGCGCGCCCGAGGTCGCGGCTGTAAGTGCCGTTTTCATCAATATTCAACATAACCCCGATCTTATCCAGCTGCATTTTATTAACAGCGAACCGTCCGATGGCTTTCCCTTGAAAACTGTCGGAGAAACAGGTCCGGAAAATATACGGATTGCGCTCGGTCACCAGGTCATTGGTGGCCATCGGCGAAATCACCGTGACTTTGTATTTGAGAGCATCTGGTTTCAGGGCAAAAGTATCCGCGGAGGTATAGGCGCCGATCACAATGAAGATTTTATGCTCCGCCAGCGTTCTCAGCGCGACTGCGGATTTTTCAACCTTGCTCTCATTGTCTATCAGCACCAGGTCAATTTTGCGGCAGTCGATTCCGCCGTTAGTGTTGATTTCGTCAGCCATCAGCTTGATGCCGAAGAAAAGTTTTTTGCCGTAGGGCGCAAATTCTCCGGACATCGGCAGGATTACCCCGACTTTAACCGACTCCGGCTGCGGCGGCGATTTACAGCCGGCGATGACAAGAATGACTGTTGCAGCCAGAACCAGATAAACAGCGCTTTTTAAAAATTTCATTTTTAGTTCCCCTTGGTTTACAGAGGCTTTAAGATAACACTGATTCCTCTCAAATCCAAAATGATAAACAAAAATGTCCGCTAAAATTATTCAACCCGTTTGCTCCAGTGACCGCAGCTTCACCATTCTGGACACCCGCGCCCCCCATTTTGGACACCCTGCCACCTCATTTTGGACAACCGGTCTGTATAACTCTTTCATGGGCCTTATGGGGCCTATAGGACTTATAGGACTTATAGGTGTCCTGGATTTCTCCCCAGTCCGTTTTGTCCGTTCTGTCCGTTGCAGTCCCCCATTTTGGACACCGTTTTCCCTCATTTTGGACACCCCGTCTGCAGAATGTTTTCATGGGACTTATGGGTGTCCTGGACTTCTCCCCTGTCCGTTTTGCCCGTCGTGTCCGCATTTTGGACATTCTGGACATACCAGTGCAAAATTCTTTTTAACCACAAAGACACAAAGGCACAAAGAAATCCTTTTTTTCATTCTGGACACACATTTTGGACACCTGTTACCCTCATTTTGGACAGTCCTTGTGCAGAATGCTTTCGGGTGTAGCGCTTTCGCTCCGCGAGAGGAGTTTCGATCCTCCGTCCGGCACGGACGGCTCTACAACAAACCCCATTTTGGACACCGTTTTGCCTCATTTTGGACACCCTGTCTGCATACTTTTTCATGGGGCCTATAGGTCCTATGGGGCTTATGGGGTGTCCTGGACTTCTCCCCTGTCCGTTTTGTCCGTCGTGTCCGCATTTTGGACATTCTGGACTGCCAATGACAACTGCCCGCATTATACTTTTCCCGTTTTCAATTTTCGCACTCCCGAACTCTTGCATTTTAAAACTTTAGAACTTTAGAACTTTAGAACTTCTTTGTATATATAGTGTTTTTGTCAACACAAACGGAGCGGATATGCTCAAATAACGCGAAGATCATGACTTTTAAAGTCATGATCTTCGCAGAAAAACATGGATTAACGTGTCTTCGCTGCCGGGATAAAGATTGGAAAGATATAAAACCGTACTGCTGACCGCTTTTGCAAAACATTATATATTGCAATTCAAATATGATGAATGAGGCGGCACGAAGGCCGCCGCGTGAACCGCTATTCAGTTTAAAAAAGGGGAATTACTTCCCCTTTTTCTTTGCCGGGGCTTTCAGGTTTTTGACGAAAAGCGCTATTTTTTCCAGGGCTTTCAGGATATTTTCCGTGGAAGAGGCGTAACTGCAGCGCACATAGCCTTCGCCGCAGGCGCCGAACGCCGTGCCCGGCACTACCGCCACTTTTTGTTCCACCAGCAGCCTGGAGGCAAATTCTTTGGAAGTCAGTCCGGTCTGGGCAATCCTGGGGAAAACATAAAACGCGCCGCGCGGTTTCAGACACGGCAGACCGAGATCATTCAGGCCTTTAACGATAATATTTCTGCGTTCGCAGTATTTGTCGCGCATTTCCTCCATGACGGTTCTGCCGTTTCTCAACGCTTCAACTGCGGCTTCCTGGGCGGTGATCGAAGCGCAGAGCATCGAATACTGATGTATTTTCATCATGGCGTCAATCAAATCCGCCGGGCCGCAGGCATAGCCGATACGGGTGCCGGTCATCGCAAACGCTTTTGAAAAACCGTGGAGAAACAGGGTTCTTTCCTTCATGCCGGGCAGAGACGCGATTGAAAGCAGTCTTTTTTCGTAGGTCAGTTCGGAATAGATCTCGTCGGTAATGACGATCAGGTCATTGTCGATTGCGATTTTTGCGATTTTTTCCATCTGAACCTTGTTCAAAGTCGCGCCGGTCGGGTTGCACGGGAAATTCAGCAGCAGCACTTTGCTTTTCGGAGTGATTTTTCTGCGGATCGCTTCCGGATCAACCGCGAACTCGTCTTTTTCACTGGTTTCCACCACCACCGGCACACCGAAAGCCATCTTTATTTCGGAGGCATAGGAGACATAGCACGGTTCATGGTAAATAACTTCGTCGCCGGGATTGATCAGCGCGCGGATTGCCAGGTCCAGCGCTTCGCTGACCCCGACAGTGATAATGCATTCATTTTCCGGTTTGTACTGCACGCCGTAGTCACTGGCGACATATTTACACACTTCTTTCCTCAAGGACAGCAGCCCGAGGTTGGAGGTATAGCTGGTATGCCCCTTTTCCAGGGAATAGATTGCCGCCTCGCGGATGTTCCACGGGGTTACAAAATCAGGTTCGCCGATACCCAGCGAAATTACATTGTCCATTGAACTGACCAGTTCAAAAAAATCTCTGATGCCGCTCTTCGGCAGCTCAGCGATGTGCTTCGCCACGCGAAGCTTAGGGAGTGATTTTAAGTCTTTCGTATTCTTCTTCATTATCCATGATCCTTCCGGATTCTTTATATTTTTTCAAAACAAATGTTGTTGATGTGGAAATAATTCCCTCCAGCGTGGACAGTTTGCTGGAAACAAACGACGCTATCTCATTGAGGGAACGGCCTTTAACTTCCACCCTCAAGTCATATCCCCCGGAGACCAGATAGAGATCTGTGACCTCCGGGAACCGGGCGATACGCTTGGCGACCCTGTCAAAACCGCCTTCGCGGACGGGAGTTACTTTAACTTCGATCAGTGCACGGACCACGGAAGCACCGAACATCACGTCGTCATCCACAATCGCCTTATACCCCTTGATGACCTTGGTGTCTTCAAGCTCCTTGATGATTTTTATAATTTTACTTTCCGGCATGCCCAGACGGGCACCGATTTCAGCAATGCCCATCCGGGCATTTTCCGTCAGGAGATTAATGATCTTCTTTTTCATATTAAGCCTCTGTATAGTTGCATTATCTGTCTTTTCCACTTCCGGTTCCATTCCGGCTCCTGCCTTTAATATGTCGCTCCGCTGGAGCTGAAAACGTTTATATCGATTATTAAACTATTAATATTCCGCGCCTCCGGCGCTGTATTCTGCTTTCAGGCTTCAGGTTTTATTCTAACTCCTGACTCCTGAATTCCAGCTTCCTTCTCTGCATTTTTAAACATCAAAATATAATAGATAAAGATAAAACAGCGGCGCGTTCAGTATCAAGCTGTCGAGAAAATCGAAAAAGCCGCCCATTCCAGGAATGGCGTTACCGGAATCTTTGACTCCGCAGGTCCGCTTCAATACTGATTCCACCAGATCTCCGGCAAAACCGCCGAAAAACAGGAATCCCCCGACCAGCAGCGAAAAATGGATGGTATGTTTATCCAGAGCAGTCCCGGTCAAGTCCGGATTCAATGAAACTGGGTCGAAAACATATTTTGCCAGAATATAACTGAGCAGAACCGAACAAATCAGGCCGCCGATTACGCCTTCATAAGATTTATTCGGGCTGATCCTGGGAACGACCTTATGATTTTTCCCGCCCAGCAGCTTATTTGACAATGAACCGAACACATAGGCGCCGGTGTCGCCGATTTTAGTTACCGCCACCATGAACAGCAGCAGCAGCGGGTCCACTCGGTAAATCAGCACCAGAAAGCTCAAAGGGACCGCCACCATCATAAACACGCCCTGTGAATTAACAGCTTTATCAACATACTTATCCCGGTCTTCATAAACAAATAACATTAAAACCCACATTCCGACAACTAAAAAGACGATGGCTATCAGGAACATCATTATTTGAATTTCATAAAATGCCATGAACACTATCATCAGCGCCGCGACCGTGGAAGTTACCGCCTTAAACCCCGGCTTATTAATTTTTTCAATCATGGAAAAGGTTTCATAAACCACAAAAAACGCTGAAGTTGTGGCAAAAACGGCAAAAAGGAGCTGCGCCGGAATACTTTTCGACAGCATCGAAAAGAGAAACAGCGATACCAGGATAATAAAACTGATTGTTCTCAAAAGAAACGTCATCGTGCTACCTTCCGCCAAATCTGCGGCTGCGCGTTTTATATGCATCAACCGCCTTGTTGAATTCTTCCTTATTAAAGTCCGGCCACAATGTATCCGTTATATACAGTTCAGAATAAGAGAGCTGCCAAAGCAGAAAGTTGCTTATTCTATATTCCCCGCTAGTCCTTATCATCAGATCCGGATCCGGAATTTCCGGATCATAAAGATAGCGCGCAAAACGTGCTTCATCAACATCTTTACTTTTTATTTTTCCGTCATTTGCTTCTTTGACAATTTTTTTGACGGCGTCAACTATTTCCGCCCTGCCGCCGTAACTCAATGCCAGGACTAAAGTTCCGCACTTATTATCCGCGGTTTTCCTGATGGCGTCACTAAGATTCCGTCTGACGCTTTCAGGCAGTTGTTCAGTTCTGCCGACGGTTTTGAGCCTGACGTCATTTTCCATCAGTTCATGAAGTCTGACCGTCAGAAAATCATTTAAGATATTCATCAGACCGTTGACTTCAAAACTCGGACGTTTCCAGTTTTCGGTACTGAACGCATAAAGCGTAAGATATTCCAGGCCAATCTCTTTCGCTGCTTTTACTATATCAATGACGACTTCCGAACCTTTTTTATGTCCTTCAATCCGTTCCAGCTTATGCTGTTCCGCCCAGCGTCCGTTGCCGTCCATTATAACAGCGATATGACGAAGCTTTTTAGCTTCTTTTCCCATAAAAATAATCCTCTATCATTAAACACAGGGTATGATAAATCGGCAAATGATATTCCTGTATCTTATATGCTTCCGTTTCAGGCATTTTCAAAGCCGCATCAACCAGTCCGGCACATCTGCCGCCGCCGCTGCCGGTTAATAATATTGTTTTAATACCCATTACCGAAGCGGTTAGAATGGCATTATAAACATTGGCCGAATTTCCGCTGGTGGATATAGCAATCAGCACATCGCCTTTTCGTCCAAGACCGAAAAGCTGCTGGGCAAAAATCAAATCCGCATCCACATCGTTGGCGAACGCGGTTATGAAAGCCGGATGAGAAGTCAGCGAAATTGCTCTCAGTCCATATTGGAGCTTATTTGCAAGTTTAAGGCCGTCATCGCCAAATTTATCAAAGAACTGAGTTTTTAATTCAGTTTTAATTTCTCTTTTTAATATAAAACCTTTAAGTAACTCTCCCGCAATATGTTCTGAATCAGAAGCGCTGCCACCGTTGCCGCAGGTAAAAACCGTTCCACCATTTTTTAAAGATTCCAGTATAAGTTCATAAGCTGTCCGCACATTCTCTTTTAAATCAGTAATAGCAGGATAGCGTCGAA
>CAIMFA010000830.1 GCA_903840185.1 uncultured Lentisphaeria bacterium
CAGATAAGCCTTAGCATATTCCGGAAGTATATAATCAGTGCGTTTTTCCTCTGGTATCTCAGCAAGCCGTTCATACAGCGGCCCCGGAATGCCCACCAATACCGGCTCCCCTTTGGTAGCGGTTTTGTTTGGAATGCGTTTAATAACGCGGTTTTTTAAATCAATTTCATTCCAGCGCAATGTGCAGCAGTCACCCAATCGCAAGCCGGTAAATGTTCCAAGCCCCAACAGCAAAGCCATGTCTCCGGTTGCCTCGGTCAATATCTTTTTAAGTTCATCAATTGATAATTCACGCCGGGAATGAGTTTTTAAATCACGTCTGGTTATAGTGTCTTCGTGAAATGGGTTACTGCTGATCTGCCCCGGCTTTGCCAGTACCTTAAAAAATAGCCGCAGGAATGAAGTATATTTATTGAAAGTATTTGCCGATACGCCAGCTTTGTTTAGAGAAATAGCAAATTTGCTTGCAAGTTCCGGCGTAATGTCTTTCAGATAAACCGGCTTTTGTTTCTGCGTATTAAGCCATTCACAAAACGCGCTGAAATGGCCCTGATAGTTTTTTAAAGTCCGCTCGCCGCTTTGGGGCCGGTTCAATGCTTCAACGTAAGATTCCCATGCATCGGCAATCTTCAAAGGCGGGTTCTCAATGCTCTCAACAATGGCCTCAGCAGCGGCGGCTTTCTCTTCCGCTCCGTGAAGAGCGGCTACGGCCATTTCTTTACGCTGTACATCATTTTTGGCCTTGTATGGCGCAAGTAGAATATCTTTTGCTTTAATGGCTTTTTTCTCATCGGTAATCGGTTTGCCGTTTTCATCTTTCAATGCTGGTCTGAATTCAACGCCATTGATAGAATACTGCAAGTAAAAATGTCCAGCTTTTCCGCGTTTAAATAACCTGCCTTTTAAAGTACGTGCCATTTTCCCAGCCTGTTTTATAGTGTCTTAAATGTATTGTGATATTTAAAGATAGCAAAAAGATGATGAAAAGTCAAATAATATGTACATAATAGGTACAATTATTTTTTTTAAGTTCAAAAAGATAGACTGTAAATCTGCTGATTTTATCTTCGGTGGTTCGAATCCACCCCCCACCACCAATTTTTCAAATCTTTTAATTCCCATTAATACCTTTTCGCATTTACTATCGATTACATAATTCCAAATTCATATTCCATTACTCTGCGGTGTTTATTAAGGCTGGCTTTGCCCGCAACCCAAAAGACAGTGAATTCAGGAGTTAGAATTCATGAGTCAGAATAAAACTTAAAACCTGAGAACAATATTCAATAACCAATATCCAACAAGGAATATCCAATATCCAAGTTAAAAAATAAAAGCCGGAAGCCAAGTATGTCAGTTTCGCCGAAACTGGCTCAAGAGGCGGTTTTGGCAAAACCGCCCTGCTCAAAGGGAATATCCAAGAATGATCTGGCTCGGGCTGGATGGTTGTCCCGCAGGTGCGGGATCGCAACCGGGATCGGAAAACGGTTGACACAGAGGTCAACCCTCCATTGGAATCAGGTGCACTAAACAAAACTGCACAGCTACAATTTATCAGTTGCTCATTTATTATCAGCAAAATTCCGGATTTTAGTTTCAAGACTTGAATTTACTATCAGAGTGAAGCATATTGGATATACTATGCACGACTGAAAATTTAAGCATAGATGAATAGGATTGTGGATTGGATTTTTTCGATCCGACTGACAGGCGATATGAATATCGCCGGAAGAAGGAACGGAAAAATACGGCCGCAAGACATTCACCGCAACGCGGTTGCGATCTTTCGAGTTTGGATTCGCACTCTTCGAGGCCTTCGATACCCCGGTATCGGCAGCCTCTCAGAATAC
>CAIMFA010000831.1 GCA_903840185.1 uncultured Lentisphaeria bacterium
GAAGAAAATCGACTTTTTTTTCGTAATTCCATCTCAACGGCAGAAAAATGGCGAATCATAGTCGAATGTCAGACTCAGGTTCGGTAGATAGGTTCAAAAAAACAGGAAAACTTTAGATTTATACTTTCGGCAATGTCAGTTGCATTGATAAGAGCAATAATGTGTTTGCTATAAAGCCGTCAGTGGCGGCATATAATAAAATGCGCTGGCAGGACATTGTTGTAATCGATATGAATGGAAATATTGTTGATGGAAATTTAAAACCTTCTTCCGATTCCCTGACGCATCTGGCGCTTTATCAGAATTTTCCTGATGCGGGAAGCATTGTTCACACTCATTCGACCTATGCCACGGCATGGGCGCAGAGCTTTAGAGATGTTCCATTGTATGGAACCACTCATGCCGACCATCTCCCGTCGGATATTCCATGTACTGAACTCATGCCGGATGAAAGAATAGTGAATGACTATGAAGCCGGAACTGGTCTGCAAATTGTGGACTGTTTAAAAAAGAGACGGTTGTCTTCAGAGGAAGTACAAATGGCTCTTGTCGCGGGGCACGGCCCCTTCACATGGGGAAAAACAGCAGAAGAAGCCGTGTATAATGCTAAAATTCTGGAAGAACTTTGCAGGATTGCTTTTCTGACTGAACAGATAAATCCAGGGATCCGGCGCTTGAAAAAATCGCTTGTTGAAAAGCATTATAATCGAAAGCACGGAGTAAACGCGTATTATGGACAGAAATGAATCTGCCAAAACACAAAACAGAAATGTTTAAGGATTGATTACCACCCTTGTCGCCAAGGCGACTTGTTCGGGTCAATGAAGTAAATTAAAACCCGAAAACCCTTTGGGCTATTCACAATTACAGGCATCCGGCTTCAGTCGGAGGTGAGTTGACTGTGTAAGAATTTGTCTATCAAGCAGTAACAAATAAAAGTATTGTTCAACCGCGGAATACAGGTTTACACTGCGGATTCTGTTCCAGAAACAACTCCAGCAGCAGGAGGCTCCATAGCGGATAGCTGAAATCCGCCTGGCTTGAACAATGGCTCTCCAGCATTTTACTGACCGCGTCTTTCCTGAAGAACTCCTCTTTGATAAGTCGCCCTTCAAGCAGTCGCTCCTGGAGAATGGCTTTCCATGGTCCTCTGAACCAGGCCGCCAGCGGAACGCCGAACCCGCGCTTGTTCCGGTTCAGCAGTTCCGGAGTCAGCATATCTTTGAACGCTTCTTTCAGGATGTGCTTGCGGGATGTTCCTCTCTGCTTGTATTCCAGCGGCAGCGACGCGGCGAATTCCACAACTTCGTGGTCGAGGAACGGGTTGCGGACTTCCAGAGAGCAGGCCATTGAGGCAATATCCACCTTCGTCAGGATGTCGCCCGGCAGGTAGGTGTAAAGGTCGGTCTCCATGACTTTCTCGACAGCGCCGGCCGCAGTGGCCTGTTTTGACGCGGCTTTGAATATCTCATAGGTGTCCCTCGGACTGAAGTTGTCGAATCTGGCTCCGTAGAGCTGCTTTTTCAGCGGTTCCTTGAAACGGTTGATGATATCCAGATAGCGGTGTTCGCCGGACGAGGCCGCAATGCGGAGAGTGCGGTTCAGCCGCCCGGAGAGAGTGCGTTCACCGGCGCCGTTGTTTAGAAATTTCCTCAGACTGCCGAAGAATACGGTTCTGAGCGAAGCCGGGATCACATCCAGCATCTGCGAGTATTTTATTAACAGATATCTCTCATAACCGGCGAACACTTCGTCGGCGCCGTCGCCGCTGAGCGCGACTGTAACTTTCTCCCTAGTGAACTTGCTCAACAGGAAAGTCGGCAGCATGGATGCGTCGCTATAAGGTTCGCCATAATGGTCAACCAGCTTTTCCAGAACCGGAAAATCATTCTGATCGACCACTTTTTCGTGATATTCCAGCGGACAATTCGCCTGCCGGTTGATTGCTTCAGCCGCCGCCCTTGCGTAATTGCGTTCATCGTATTTGGGGTCATTGAAGCCGATGGTGAAGGTTTTTACCGGTTGCTTCGACAGCCTGGACATGATTCCGGTAATAATGCTGGAATCAAGTCCTCCGGAGAGAAACGCACCGAGCGGTACGTCAGACATCAGGCGGCGTTCGACTGCGGTAAACAGCAGTTCCCTGAGTTTTATAACCGCGTCTTCGAAACTCAAATCTGTTTTGGCTGAATAATCCGCCCGCCAGTAACGTTCAAGCACTGTCCTGCCGCTTTCCAGGTCTAGTTCCAGATAATGAGCAGGCGGCAGTTTGCAGACGCCTTTGAACACGGTATCAGGGCAGGGGATATATTGCAGCGAAAGGTAGTCATGGATGGCCTGCAAATTAAGTTCAGCTGGCATTGCCGGATGCATTTTCATCCCGCCAAGTTCGCTGCTGAACAGAAAGCATTCGCTGTTTTTGAAGTAAAACAGCGGTTTCTTGCCGAGGCGGTCGCGGGCGAACATCATTTTCCGGCGGACGCTGTCGTAGATGGCGAATGCGAACATCCCCGCCAGTTTACCGGTACAGGCAGCTCCGTATTCCTCGTAAAGGTGGACGATGACTTCCGTATCGCAATGGGTTTTAAAGATATGCCCCTGCTGTTCCAGGCCGCGGCGCAGTTCCAGACAGTTGTATATCTCGCCGTTGAATACGATCTGGATCCTGCCGTCTTCGTTGCCGAGCGGCTGATGCCCCTGGGACAGATCGATGATTGACAGCCGGCGATGCGCCAGCCCGACATTCCGGTCAATTAAAATGCCGTGGTCGTCCGGGCCGCGATGCGCCTGGGCATTGTTCATCCGGATCAGAATATCTTCAGGGACAGGTTTCCCGTTTAAATTGATTATTCCCGCGATTCCGCACATATAAATCCTAATTAGTTTCAAACTTTCAAAATCTACAGCCTGAAAAGGCGCAAATCAATTCCATACCCTGTATTTTGACTATTCTTTAGTATTTTCAGGCTAAATTACCGTCCGGCATGGAATCCTTGCGGTTTAAAATTGCCGGGATAAAACTTTCTTACGATAATTTTTTGCAAAATTCGCTTGAACAGGGATTGACATTTAGCCGTTTATCAATATAATACTGCCTGTAAATAAATCATGGCATTACTATTTTAGTATAACAATATTAAGGAGAGTGAATATGGGAACAATCTGTCCATACTGCAATATTGAAGTGAGCGAGAGTTCTATCGAGGCGGAAGACGGGTGCTGTCCGGAGTGCGGGGCCATTATCAGTGTCAACACTATTTTCTCCGATCCTGACAGCGCGGAATTCGACGAAGACGGCGATCTCGACATTGACGAAGAGTTCAATGCTCCTGATTTCGGCGACGATCTGGATACTCAGGGATTCGGCGGCGATGAATTCGATGATGAATTCAAAGAAGCTTTCGGTGAAGGTTTCGACGATGAAGAATTCCAGGATGAAGACTTCTCCTTTGAGGACTTCAATGAAAAAGGTTTTGACAACGACAACGACAACTATTAAGCCGTTTGTCCAGTTGCATTATTCCGCCGGGATTAAGTTCCCGGCTTTTTTTTGCCTCTGACTCCGGTTTATTGCGTCAGTGGAAAAAAGTTAACTTGCATTTCGCGTGAACGCGAAGGATATTGGAGCGAAGCCATTGCGGTAGGCGATCCGGACTGACTGGAGCGCGCCCTGCCAGGGAGACGGGAATCAAACGGTATACGGTTCAGAATGACAAGAACACTTATATTAATTCTATGGCAGTAAAAAAATTGATTTTAAGACCATTTATATATCATAAATATGATTATTTATGTACAAAAATATAAAAACATGGGGACTGCCACCGATAGCAAAAAAGTAAGGGAATATATGATTAAAAGAATATTAATAACATTATTGGTATGCATAACGTGCATTGAGACAACTTGCTTTTCGGGCGATATAGGAAACTCCATTCATTACTTAGCAAGCAAAGCTTCAAATAATACAGCTACGTTTTTAAGAGATAAACTTTTTGCAGGGGAAAAATATATTGAATATGAATGTTATTATGAATTTGGAGAATCTCCATTTTATATCAAAATTCAAGAAGCATATTCAGGAGAATTCATATTATATTTGAAATTTTTAAAAGAACCCAAAAATGTATCTGAAAATAAATATTTGTTAAAATATGACGGCAATAAATTTTCCACAAATAATAAGGATCCTTTTTTCGATTTCTACCCTAAACAAATATGTGGATTGTTATGTTTGCCAGTTGCCTACATATTGAAAAATATGAATGAAAGCAATGGAATGGTTATTAAAATCCTTGAAAACCAAAAGACTGCAGCCTATGCAATTTATGCTAAATCAGAGTTATTAACTTTTATTCAGGAAGGGGATAAAATGGAATATTATGGAGGATATTCTGAAGGGATAACCAGTATTCTCCCGATTTCCTTCACAAGGAAAAATGTGTATGATGAAAAAGATTTTATGAGTTCTGCAGATAAATTCATTTTTACAAAAAATA